>JAREAF010000251.1 GCA_029240475.1 Rhodospirillales bacterium
GCCGCAATCGACGTCGACAAGCCATCCGATCTCGCGCTCGTCGAAAAAATTTTTGCCTCGCGCGCCGGGCGTTGCGGTTAGGACACGCCATTGCCCCAAAGTTCTTCGCATTGCCGCGGCTGTTTCGGTCGAAACATGCGCGCGCTGCCAGAGCAATAGGAACGTCGAGTCCGCCGTCGATCCCGGCTGGGGACCGGCTGAGCGAAACCTGAGAGGGAATAGCAAGCGCGTGAATCTTGACGCAGCTCATCCGTTATTCCGGGTCCCTCACCAGCCCGGCGGTTATTCCCTCTCGGCCCGGCATTGACGGTTCTTTTACTTGATGAATACAGAACTGACGCAGCTTGGTTTCGAGATCGTCAACGCTAGCGCGACTCGGGACCCATGTTGCAAAGAGGTCTTTACAGACTTCCGGAGCCTCATTATTTGAATCGCTGCTTCGACGCAGATCCCATGAACCGGCGGGAGCGTTGAAGAGGTTTGGTGCCGGCTTTGCGGAGCGCAAGAGAAGATGGACGATCGGATCGCTTCGAGCGAAAGCGAACCTCCCAGTACGTCCGACCCTGTTCCCGGCGAGAGCGAAGAGCCTCCATCTAAACGCCGCACCGCTCCCGCCGCCCTCCCGGTGATCGGTCCTCGATCCCGCAAGCTTCACCGCTTCCCCATCAGCCCCAGGTCCGACCAGTTCCGCCGCCGCTTCTTCGGCCAGGCGAGCGCGGCCGATTGGAACGACTGGCGCTGGCAGGCCCGCAACCGGGTCAAGGATCTCGAGGGCATCTCGCGCGTGCTCGTGCTGTCGGACGAGGAGCGCGAGGCGATCGGGCGGCACACGGGCTCGCTGCCGCTCGGCATCACCCCTTATTACCTCAGCCTCTTCGACCGCGAGGATGCGGACCAGCCGCTGCGCCGCACGCACATGCCTGCGCTCGGCGAGTATCTGCGCATGCCGGGCGAGGCGGACGATCCGCTGGGCGAGGACCATGACAGCGCGGTCCCCGGCCTCGTCCATCGCTATCCCGACCGCGTCCTGTTCCTGACCACCGGCTTCTGCTCGACCTACTGCCGATACTGCACGCGCAGCCGCATGGTCGGTGAGGCTGGGGGCGAGTACAGCTTCTCCGTCCCGCAATGGGAGCGGGCGCTGGCCTATCTGGAGGCGCATACCGAGGTCCGCGACGTGCTGCTCTCGGGCGGCGACCCGCTGACGCTCTCGGACGAGAAGCTGGACTGGCTGCTCGGTCGGCTGCGCCGGATCAAGCACATCGAGTTCCTGCGCATCGGCACAAAGGTGCCGGTCGTCCTGCCGCAGCGGGTGACCAAGGAGCTGACGCGGATGCTGCGCAAGCACCATCCGCTCTGGATGAGCCTGCACTTCACGCATCCCGACGAGCTGACGCCAGAGGTGGCCGAGAGCTGCGGGCGCCTGGCCGATGCCGGGATCCCGCTCGGCAGCCAGACGGTTCTGCTCAAGGGCGTCAACGACGATGTCGAGGTGATGCGCCGGCTGATGCACGGGCTGCTGAAGATCCGGGTCAAGCCCTACTATCTCTACCAGTGCGACCCGATCACCGGCTCGGCGCATTTCCGGACCAGCGTGGACAAGGGGCTGGAGATCATCCAAGGCCTGCGCGGCCACACCTCCGGCTACGCCATCCCGACCTATGTGGTGGACGCGCCGGGCGGCGGCGGGAAGATCCCGCTCATTCCAGATCCCGTCGTCGGCCGCGATGGCGGCGATCTCCTCCTGCGCAATTTCGAAGGCGGCGTCTACCGCTATCCCGATCCGGAAGGCCATCTCGGCGCCGACCGGTTCGTTGCGGCCGCCGCGGAGTAACCCCCGACATGCGTATCGGCATGACCTACGATTTGCGCGACGATTATCTCGCGATGGGCTACGGGCTGGAGGAGACCGCCGAGTTCGATCGCATGGACACGATCGAGGCGATCGAAGGGGCACTGCGCCAGCTCGGGCACCGGCCGGAGCGGATCGGCAACATCCGCGAGCTTGCGCGCCGGCTTGTGGCCGGTGAGCGGTGGGACCTCGTCTTCAACATCGCCGAAGGGCTGAAGGGCATGGGCCGCGAAGCCCAGGTGCCGGCGCTCCTGGAGGCTTACGACATCCCATACACCTTCTCCGACCCTCTGGTCTCGGCGCTGACCCTGCACAAGGGCATGGCCAAGCGCGTGGTGCGCGACGCCGGGGTGCCGACCGCTCCCTTCGCGATCGTCGAGGAGCCGTCCGACATCCGCGAGGTCGGGCTGCCGTTCCCGCTCTTCGCCAAGCCGGCGGGCGAGGGGACCGGCAAAGGCATCACGCCCGCCTCGAAGATCGCCGACCGCGCCGCCTTGGATGAGGTCTGCCGCGACCTGCTGCACCGGTTCAACCAGCCAGTGCTGGTGGAGACCTATCTGCCGGGCCGGGAGTTCACGGTCGGCATTCTCGGAACGGGCTCCTCGGCCCGCGTGCTGCAGGTCATGGAAGTGCTGCTGAACGACAAGGCCGAGCAGGAGGTCTACTCGTACCTCAATAAGGAGCACTTTCAGGAGCGGGTGATCTACCGGCTCGTGGACGATACCGAGGCCGTGGAAGCGGGAGAGGTGGCGCTTGCCGCTTGGCGCGCGCTCGGCTGCCGTGACGGCGGCCGTGTGGATGTGCGCTCCGACCGCCGCCGCAAGCCGCAGTTCCTGGAGGTCAATCCGCTGGCCGGCATCAATCCCGAGCGTTCGGACCTGCCGATCATGTGCCGCCTGGCCGGCATCGAATATGTCGAGCTGATCGGCGCGATCGTGGATTCGGCATCGGCGCGGGTGCCCTCGATCGCGGCGATGGCCCGGAGCGCCGCGGAATGACCGTTCTCTTCCCGCGTTCCCGGACGCGGTCGCGCACGGCCGTGGTGATGCACGGCGCCATCGACCCCACGGCGCCGCCCGACGAGCAGGACGTGCTGGTCGAGGTCGCCTCGATCGCCGACGCGCTGACCACGCTGGGCTACCAGCCGGTGACATTGCCGCTGACGCTCGACCTTGACGGGGCGCGCACGGTCATCGAGCGGCTGAAGCCCGCCTTCGTCTTCAATCTCGTCGAGGCGATCGGCGGGCAGGGGCGGCTGATCCATCTCGCGACGGCGCTGCTCGATTCCATGGCGGTGCCCTACACCGGCTGCCGCACCGAGGCGATGTTCCTCACCTCGCACAAGCCGCTGGCCAAGCGGATGATGGCGCAGGCGGGCATCGAGACTCCCGCCTGGATCGACCCCGACCGGCTCGGCGGCGCGCGTGTGCCGTTCGCCGGGCCCTATATCGTCAAGTCGGTCTGGGAGCATGCCTCGATCGGCCTCGACCAGGAATCGATCGTCTCCGATCCGCGCCGCTTGGGGGAGATCGCGCGCAAGCGCCGGCGCACGATGGGCGGCGAATGGTTCGCCGAGGCGTTCATCGAGGGGCGCGAGTTCAATGTGTCCGTGATCGCGGGGCCGCGCGGGCCCGAGGTGCTGCCGCCGGCGGAGATGCGGTTCATCGACTTCCCGCCGGACAAGGCGCGCATCGTCGACTATTCCGCCAAATGGGACGAGCAGTCCTTCGAGTACAAGAACACGGCGCGCAGCTTCGAGCTGGCGCCCGACGATGCGCCGCTGGTCGCGCGAATCGCCGATCGGGCGAAGGCCTGCTGGCGGCTGTTCGGCCTCTCGGGCTATGCACGGGTCGATTTCCGCGTGGATGCGGCGGGCACGCCCTTCGTGCTGGAGATCAACGCCAATCCCTGCATCTCGCCGGATGGCGGTCTCGTCGCGGCGGCCGAGCGCGCCGGCTTGAACCAAGTCGATCTAGTCGCCCGCATCATCGCCGATGCAGGGGTGGGGCGCATGGAGCGGCGGGTGGGCACGAGCCCGGCGCAGCCCGATCCGGTCGCCGCGCGGGCTTGATCCGCTTCCGCGAAGAGATTCGGGAGAGCGACGTCCCCGCGATCCGGGAGATCGTGTCCGCGACCGGGTTCTTCACGCCGGCCGAGATCGACGTCGCCGTCGAGCTTGCTGAGGAGCGTTTAGCGAGGGGCGAGGCCAGCGGCTACCACTTCCTCTTCGCTGAGGACGAGCCCGGCCGCGTGCTGGGCTATGCGTGCTACGGCCCGGTGCCGGCGACCGAGGCCACCTACGATCTTTATTGGATCGCGGTGCATCCCTCGGCCCAGCGCACCGGACTGGGCATGAAGATTCTGGATCGCGCCGAAGCGGCGATCGCAGCGGCCGGCGGGCTCGACGTCTATATCGAGACCTCCTCGCGCACGCTGTACGGTCCGACCCAGGCCTTCTATGCGCGCGCGGGCTATCGGCTGGCCGCGGAGTTTCCCGATTTCTACGCGGCCGGAGACGGCAAGCTCGTCTACGTCAGGCGCCTCAGATGATGCGTGTCCTGGCCGTCCTGTGGCTGGTGCTGGTCCCGCTCTTGGCGCGCGCGGAGGAGGGCTGGACGATAGCCGTGTCGGGCGAAGTGAGCGCCGGCGAGGACTTCACCGCGGAGCTGCCGGATGGGCTCGTCTTCGTGCTGGAGGCAGTGCGCCAGGCGCCGCCCAATCCGACGGGCTGGACCATCAAGATTCATAAGGCCGATCTGCCGGATCAGGACCTGGTCTGGCCCGCCAACCCGCCCTACCGTTTCGATAACGTGCGCTACCTGGACACCGGCTACGGCAAGACGCCCGAGCAGATGCTGGAGTGGAATCCGCGGCGCTTCTCTTTCTACGACGATCCGGCCGCCGCCGAGAGGGCGACCAAACGGATCGAGGTGGTGCTCTGGCAGAACGGGGACGAGCCGCCGGCCCGCCCCGATCCGAAGGGCATCGCCGTGTTCAACATCCTGGAAAGCCGGATCGGCAGGATTGGCGAAGCGCCAGCCGTGATCTGGATGCGGTTCGAAGCGCGGTTCTCCGTCGAGCCCTGACGGCAACCGGTTAGTGACGTCGGTTTGAGCGGCGGCGCGCCGGGCGCGCATTCCCGCGCGTCTGGCCCGACTCGGCCAGGATCCAGTCGCGAAAGAGCTGCATCGCGCGCGAGGGCGGGCGGCCTGCGGGCCAGAGCAGGTGGAAGGCCTCGCTCGCATCGATCGTGTGCGGGAAAGGCGCGACCAGGCTTCCTTCCGCCAGGAGCCCGTCGGCAAAACAGCTGCGGGAAAGCGCAACGCCCTCGCCCGCGATCGCCATCTCGAGCGAAAGCACGGCCGAATCGAACTCGACAGCGCCGGCGGGAACAAGGTCCGGCGCGCCCGCCGCGGCCAGCCAGTCGCTCCAGCCCTCGCGGAAGCCGACGCTATGGATCAGGCGCTCCGTGCTCAACTGCTCAACGCGCTTCAGGCGCGACCGGGCGCGCAGGCGGGAGCTGCAAACCGGGAACACCCTGTCCCAGGTCAGGCGCTCGGCGCTGAAGCCGGGCCAGGGACCCGTGCCGAAGCGGACCTCCATGTTGCTCTCGATCTCGAAGCTCTCAGCCGACCAGGTCCGGCTGGAGACCCGCAGCGTG
>JAREAF010000252.1 GCA_029240475.1 Rhodospirillales bacterium
CTTCGCCATCCGCGAGGGCGGCCGCACCGTCGGCGCCGGCGTCGTCGCCTCCATCATCGCCTGACGGCTCAGGGGCGGGGCGCAGCAGATAGGAGTGTAGCTCAACTGGCTAGAGCACCGGTCTCCAAAACCGGGGGTTGGGGGTTCGAGTCCCTCCACTCCTGCCAGCCACGGCTAGCAGAGGACAAAGACTGAGGAATGGCGACGACGCGGACGACACCGGCACAGTTCTTCCGGCAGGTGCGGCAGGAGGTGAGCAAGGTCACCTGGCCGACCCGCAAGGAGACCATGATCACCACAGCGATGGTGTTCGTGATGGTGGTGCTCGCCTCGCTGTTCTTTCTGGCGGTCGACTGGATCCTCGGCTCCGCCGTCGACTGGCTGTTCATCAGGCACTGAAGCGCGGGATCCCGAAGAGTCCACGACCATGGCGCATCGCTGGTATGTCATCCATGTCTATTCGGGCTTCGAGCGGAAGGTGGCGCAGTCCGTCCGCGAGCAGGCCGAGCAGAAGGGCATGGTCGACAGGTTCTCCGAGATCATGGTGCCGACCGAGGAGGTCGTGGAGGTTCGCCGCGGCTCCAAGGTTTCCTCGGAGCGGAAGTTCTTCCCCGGCTACGTCCTCATCAAGATGGAGATGACGGACGACACCTGGCACCTGGTGAAGAACACGCCCAAGGTGACCGGCTTCCTCGGCGGCAAAGGCCGGCCTTCGCCGATCTCCGATGCCGAGGCGCAGCGCATCCTCCGACAGGTGCAGGAGGGGATCGAGCGGCCGAAGCCTTCGATCACTTTCGAGGTCGGCGAGCAGGTCCGGGTCAGCGACGGCCCCTTCACCTCCTTCAACGGCATCGTCGAGGAGGTGGACGAGGAGAAGGCGCGGCTCAAGGTGGCGGTTTCGATCTTCGGGCGCTCGACGCCGGTCGATCTGGAATATTCGCAGGTGGAGAAGGTTTGACGGGATTCGCCGGCTCGCCTCAGAGCCGGCGGCAGTGCGCGGGAGGTCCGCCAAGGCCGATTAACCGCGCGACTTCGGACGGCGAGGGGCGCAGTTGCCGCTCGTCCAACATGAAAACGAAGGCAGTTCGTATCAATGGCAAAGAAGATCGAAGTGTACATCAAGCTGCAGATCCCGGCGGGGAAGGCCAACCCTTCGCCCCCGATCGGGCCCGCGCTCGGCCAGCGCGGCCTCAACATCATGGAGTTCTGCAAGCAGTTCAACGCGGCCACCCAAGGGCTCGAGCAGGGCATGCCGATCCCGGTCGTGATCACCTGCTTCTCGGACCGCTCCTTCACCTTCGTGACCAAGACCCCTCCGGTCAGCTACTTCCTCAAGAAGGCGGCGGGGATCGAGAAAGGCTCGCAGACCACCGGCCGCGGCCATGTCGGCCGCGTGACGATGGACCAGGTGCGCGACATCGCGAAGCAGAAGATGAAGGACATGAATGCCGCGGACGTCGAGGCCGCCGCCGCCATGGTGCGCGGCTCGGCCCGGTCCATGGGCATCGAGGTGGTGGAGTAGGCCATGGCGACGGGCAAGAGACTGAAATCGGCCTATGAGGCCATCGACCGCGAGGGCTTCTATCCGCTTCCCCAGGCGGTCAAGATGATCAAGGAGCGCGCCAAGGCGAAGTTCGACGAGACCATCGAGATTGCGCTCAATCTCGGCATCGATCCGCGCCACGCCGACCAGAATGTGCGCGGCGTGGTGCAACTGCCGAACGGCACCGGCAAGTCCACGCGCGTGGCCGTCTTCGCGCGCGGCGACAAGGCCAAGGAGGCCGAGCGCGCCGGCGCCGACATCGTCGGGGCCGAGGATTTGGCCGAGAAGGTGCAGGCGGGCACGATCGAGTTCGACCGCTGCATCGCCACGCCGGACATGATGGCGCTGGTCGGCCGGCTGGGTAAGGTGCTGGGCCCGCGCGGACTGATGCCGAACCCCAAGCTCGGCACAGTCACGGCCGACGTCACCGCCGCGGTGAAGGCGGCCAAGGGCGGCCAGGTCGAGTTCCGCGCCGAGAAGGCTGGGCTGATCCATGCCGGCATCGGCAAGGCCAGCTTCTCCGAAGAGGCGCTGGTGGAGAACGTCAAGGCCTTCGTCGGCGCGATCAACCGGGCCAAGCCCTCGGGCGCGAAGGGGACCTACCTGAAGAAGGTCTCGCTCAGCTCGACCATGGGCCCCGGCGTGAAGATCGAGGTCGGCAGCCTCGTCGGAGGCTGATGCGTGAGTTTCCGCCTTCGTCCCTTCGGGGCCGGAGGCGGAGCCGAGGACCGGCCGGGCTTGCTCGACGGTCCAAGGCGAACCTGTCCGAGATTGCAGGCACCCTTCGGGGTTCAATGGCTCACCCGAGCCGCCCGCATGAGACAGGAGTGAAACCGTTCGGACGGAGGCGCCGATAGGCGCCGAAGGTCGGATGGCTTGAACTTCTGGGACAGGCGAACCGGGCTTTCGGGGCGCCTCTGTCGCCTCGGAGGTCCAAGGTGCAACGGTCGGCCGGGGATCCGGTCGGCCATAACGTTCGGAGACGTTCGTTGGACCGGACACAGAAGCAGGAGTTGGTGGAGACCCTGCATCGGTCCCTGAGCGGCGCTACGGTCGTCGTCGTGACCCGTCAGTCGGGCATGACCGTGGCCGAGGTGACCGAGCTCAGGCGGCAGATGCGTGCGGCCGGCGCCAGCTTCAAGGTGACCAAGAACCGGCTGGCGCGTCTCGCCCTCAAAGGCACCAGGTTCGAGGGTATCGACGGATTCCTGACCGGCCCCACGGCCATCGCCTACTCGGGAGACCCGGTGGCGGCGGCCAAGGTCGCGTCGGATTTCGCCAACTCGAACAACAAGCTCGTCATCGTCGGCGGCGGCATCGGGGAGCACGTGCTCGATGCCGAGGGCGTGCAGGCGCTCGCCAAGCTGCCGTCATTGACCGAGCTGCGCGGCAAGATCGCCGGGCTGTTGCAGGCTCCGGCGGCCAAGCTCGTCGGCGTCCTGCAGGCGCCGGGCGGGCAGGTCGCGCGCGTGCTGGCCGCGTACGCCCAGAAGGGCGGGGCTCAGTGAGGGCCGGATTCGGCAGCAAACCCAGAAAGATCAAGCCTTAGGAGTTGAAAAATGACCGACCTGAACAAACTTGTTGAGGAGCTTTCCAAGCTCACCGTCGTGGAGGCGGCGGAGCTTTCCAAGAAGCTTGAAGAGGCCTGGGGCGTCTCGGCTGCGGCGGCTCCCGTCGCGGTGGCGATGCCCGGCGCTGCCGGCGGGGCCGCTCCCGCCGCCGCCGTGGAGAAGGACGAGTTCACGGTCGTCCTTGCGGCCGTCGGCGCCAAGAAGATCGAGGTCATCAAGGAGGTCCGGGCGATCACCGGTCTCGGCCTGAAGGAGGCCAAGGACCTGGTCGAAGGCGCGCCGAAAGCCGTCAAGGAGGGCGTCGCCAAGGCCGAGGCCGAGGAACTCAAGAAGAAGCTCGAAGGTGCGGGTGCGACGGTCGAACTGAAGTAGCCGTCTTCGGGCTTTTGACGTTTGAAGCCGAAAGGCTGGGCGGCGCCGCCTCAAAAGAGGGCGGCGTCTCCCGGCCTCGGCTCGTTTTCGCACCGGCGGGCCCGCCCGCTGGGCCGCGAAAGCGACATGGATGCGGTGGATGAACGATTCAGAGGGCTCCGGCGCTGCAGCGGGAGCCGATCGAGGTTGGCGAGGAAAAGGTATGGCAAAATCCTTCACCGGTCGTAAGCGGATCCGCAAGAGCTTCGGTCGCATTCCGGAAATCGCCCGGATGCCCAACCTGATCGAGGTGCAGAAGAGCTCCTACGACCATTTCCTGCAGATCGGCGTGTCGGCGGACAAGCGCCAGAGCGTCGGCTTGGAGGAGGTGTTCCGGTCGGTCTTCCCGATCCGCGACTTCTCCGAGCGCGCCGAGCTGCAGTTCGTGAAGTACGAGCTGGAGGAGCCGAAATACGACGTGGAGGAGTGCCAGCAGCGCGGCATGACCTTCGCCGCGCCGCTCAAGGTGACCTTGCGCCTGGTCGTTTGGGATGTGGACGAGGACACCGGCTCGCGCTCCATCCGCGACATCAAGGAGCAGGACGTCTATATGGGCGACATGCCGCTCATGACGGCGAACGGCACCTTCATCGTCAACGGCACCGAGCGCGTCATCGTCAGCCAGATGCACCGCTCGCCCGGCGTGTTCTTCGACCACGACAAGGGCAAGACCCATTCCTCGGGCAAGTATCTCTTCGCCGCGCGGGTGATCCCCTATCGCGGCTCCTGGCTCGATTTCGAGTTCGACGCCAAGGACCTCGTCTATGTGCGCATCGACCGCCGCCGCAAGCTGCCGGCCACGACGCTCTTGCTGGCGCTGTGGAGCAAGGCCGTCGAGCAGAAGATCGCCAAGGGCGGCACGCCGGCCGAGCAGGATCGCCGGTTCGGCGGCATGTCGAACGAGGAGATCCTCAACTCCTTCTACGACACCGTGACCTACAGCCGCTCCAAGAAGGGCTGGCACACCGCCTTCGATCCCGACCGCTTGCGCGGAATCAAGCTGGTCGCCGACCTGAAGAACGCCTCCAGCGGCAAGGTGATGGCCGAGGCCGGCACCAAGATGACGCCGCGCCTAGCGCGCAAGCTGCAGGAGCAGGGCCTGAAGGAGATCCTGGTCGGCTCCGACGAGCTGGTCGGCCGCTATGCCGCCGCCGACCTCATCAACGAGAAGACCGGCGAGATCTTCGTCGAAGCGGGCGATGAGCTGACGCAGGCCAAGATCGAGCAGCTCGAGGCCGCCGGCATCAAGGAGCTGCCGACCCTCGCGATCGACCACATCAATGTCGGCGCCTATATCCGCAACACGCTGGCCACGGACAAGAACGCCTCGCGCGAAGAGGCGCTGATCGACATCTACCGCGTGATGCGTCCCGGCGAGCCGCCGACCTTGGAGACGGCGGAAGCCCTGTTCAACGGGCTCTTCTTCGATTCCGAGCGCTATGACCTTTCGGCGGTCGGCCGCGTCAAGATGAACTCGCGCCTGTCGCTGCAGGCGCCGGACACCATGCGCGTGCTGCGCAAGGAGGACGTCCTCTCGATCGTCAAGGTGCTGGTGCAGCTGAAGGACGGCAAGGGCGAGATCGACGACATCGACCATCTCGGCAATCGCCGCGTCCGCTCGGTCGGCGAGCTGATGGAGAACCAGTACCGCGTCGGCCTCTTGCGTATGGAGCGGGCGATCCGCGAGCGCATGAGCTCGGTCGAGATCGACACCGTCATGCCGCACGACCTCATCAACGCCAAGCCGGCGGCGGCGGCAGTGCGCGAGTTCTTCGGATCCTCGCAGCTCTCGCAGTTCATGGACCAGACCAACCCGCTCTCCGAGATCACGCACAAGCGGCGGCTCTCGGCGCTTGGGCCGGGCGGTCTCACGCGTGAGCGCGCGGGCTTCGAGGTGCGCGACGTGCACCCGACCCACTACGGCCGCATCTGCCCGATCGAGACACCGGAAGGCCCGAATATCGGCCTGAT
>JAREAF010000253.1 GCA_029240475.1 Rhodospirillales bacterium
GAGCGTGGAGATCCTCGACGCGCTGATCGAGGCCGACCTGCCGGTGGTGATCTCCTCGGCCCCGCAGGCGGGCGCGACCTCGCCGGCGGCGCTCGCCGGCACCCTGGTGCAGATCACCGCCGAGCAGCTTTCGGGCTTCACCTATGTGAACCTGAAGAAGCCCGGTTTCCCACTGATCATGGGCTGCGTGCCGGCCCAGGCGGACCTCAGGACCGGCGCCTTCACAGGCGGCTCGGCCGAGTTCGCGCTGCTCAACGCCGCCTGCGCGCAGATCGCCCAGGCGCTGAAGGTGCCGCTCTACAACTCCAGCGGCATCGCCGATTCCAAGGTGCCGGACGCGCAGGCCGGGTTCGAGAAGGGGCTGACCACTGCGACCGCGGCGCTGGCCGGCTCCAACTACATCCATCATTCGGCCGGGTTCCTGGAAAGCCTGCTAACCGTCGCCTACGAGCAATATGTCATCGACAATGACGTCAACGGCGCGGTGATGCGGCTGACCCGCGGCATCGAGGTGACGGAGGAGACCCTGTCGCTGGAGGTGATCCACGATGTCTGCACGATCGGGCCTGGGCATTTCCTGGGGCACGCGCAGACGCTGGCGCTGATGAACAGCGAATATCTCTATCCGGCGCTCTTCAACAGGCAGACGCGCGACGATTGGGAGGCGGCGGGGGCGCAGGACGCCCGCGCCGCGGCCAACGCCCGCGCCCGCGCGATCCTCGCCGAGCACTGGCCCAGACCCATCGCGCCCGAGCTCGACCGCGACCTGCGCCGGCGATTCGAGATCCTGCTGCCGGCCGAGGAGATGCAGGCCGGCGCCCTCAGCGCGGCCTAAAGCGATGACCCGCCCGCCCGCATCCCGGCATCTGTTCTCCGGCGTGCTGGTGCCGGTGCTGACGCCCTTCGCCGCGGACTTGCGGCCGGAGCCCGGTCTCTTCGTTTCCTTGTGCCGCGCGCTGCTCGAGGATGGCGCCGGTGGTCTCGCGGTGTTCGGCACCACCAGCGAAGCCAACTCAATGACCGTCGCCGAACGGCGCACCCTCCTGGCCGCGCTGATCGAGGGCGGCATTCAGCCCGGCATGCTCATGCCCGGAACCGGCGCGGCCGCCATTCCGGACGCCGTCGAGCTGACCCGAGCCGCGGTCGAGGCGGGCGCCGGGGGCGTGCTGCTGCTGCCGCCCTTCTATTACAAGAATGTGCCGGAGGACGGCGTCTTCGCCTATTTCGCCGAGGTGATCGAGCGCGTCGGCGATGCGCGGCTGAAGGTCTTCCTCTACCACATCCCGCAGATGTCGGCCGTGCCGGTCACGCCCGATCTCGTGGGCCGTCTGGTGGAGCGATACGGCCACGCCATCGCGGGCCTCAAGGACAGCTCGGGCGACTGGAACAACACCGAGACGCTGCTGCGCCGGTTCCCGCAGCTCTCGATCTTCCCGGGATCGGAGCGCTTTCTGCTGCCGGGGCTCGCCGCCGGCGCGCCCGGCTGCATCAGCGCCACCGCCAACTACGATGCCGCTTTGATCCGCAAGGTGATCGAGACGCCGGAGGGGCCCGAGCGCGAGCGCCTCGCCCGGCGCATGATCGCGATCCGCAGCGCGTTCGAGAAGCATCCGGTGATCCCGGCGCTGAAATTCCTCCAGGCGCGGCGCAGCGGCAACCCCGTATGGAAGACGGTCCGCCCGCCCCTGCGTCCGCTCTCCGATGACGCCGGCCGCGAGCTGCTGGCGACGCTCGAAGCGGCGGAATCCGACTAGAAAGCTCCCGGTCCAGGCGAGCCGAACCTCATCGTACGGGCAGTATCCATGCCCGATCGAGATCAGCCGAGCCCTTGAGGAGAGAAGATGCAAGAGACCGCCCGCGTCGTCGTGATCGGCGGCGGAGTCACCGGATGCGCCATCCTCTATCACCTGGCGAAGGCCGGCTGGTCCGACGTGGTCCTGCTGGAGCGCAGCGAGCTGACGGCCGGCTCGTCCTGGCATGCGGCGGGCAGCCTGTTCGCGATCACGACGCCGTCGAACGCCTCGGTCCTGCAGAAATACACGCAAGATCTCTATCCCGAGCTGGAGAAGGAATCGGGCCAGTCCTGCGGCTTCCACCGCACGGGCGGGCTCCTGCTGGTCCGCACGCCTGACCAGCTGACCGCATTGCAGCTCGCGCAGAGCCGCGCCAAGCGCGTCGGCATCGAGGCCGAGTTCATCTCCATCGCCGAGGCCAAGCGCCTGGCGCCGATCCTCAACACCGACGGCATCAAGGCCGTGGTGTTCGAGCCGACGCGCGGCTTCTGCGATCCGGCCAGCGTGACCCAGGCCTATGCCAAGGCGGCGCGCGATCGGGGCGCCAAGGTGCACCGCCACCGCCCCGTGACGGGGCTGAAGCTGCTGCCGTCGGGCGAGTGGGAAGTCGAGACGCCGAAAGGGTCGATCCGCGCCGAGTTCGTCGTCAACGCGGCGGGCCTGTGGGGCCGCGAGGTGGCGGCGATGGCGGGGATCACCTTGCCGCTGATGCCGGTCGAGCATCACTACATGGTGACCGAGACGATCCCCGAGATCGCCGCCCTCGATCATGAGATCCCGAACATCGCCGAGGCGGGCGCGGGCTATTACTGCCGGCAGGAGGGCAAGGGCCTGCTGCTCGGCGCCTATGAGAGCCACTGCGTCCATTGGGCCGAGGACGGCACGCCGCTCAATTTCGGGCATGAGCTGCTGCCCGACGACGTCACGCGCATGGAGGTCAATCTCGCCCGTGCGGTCGAGGCGATCCCGAGCCTGGAGAACGCCGGCATCAAGCGCGTCATCAACGGGCCGATGATCTTCTCGCCCGACCTCGGCCCCCTGCTCGGCCCCTACCCCGGCCTGCCGACCTACATCTGCGCCGCCGGCGTCATGACCGGCTTCAACCAGGGCGGCGGCATCGGCAAGGTGCTGGCCGAATGGATCATCGAGGGCGAGCCCTCGATCGATGTCAGCTTCTGGGACGTGGCGCGGTTCGGCGACTGGGCCGGCAAGGGCTTCACCCGGGCCCGCACGAAATATTTCTACGAGCACCGCACCGACCTCTATTACCCCTATCAGGAATATGAGGCAGGGCGGCCGGTGCGCACTTTCCCGGCCTATGACCGCGAGGCCGCGGCGGGCGCCGTGTTCGGCTTCTCCTTCGGCAACGAATATCCGCTCTGGTACGCCCAGGACGGCGAGGAGCGCCGCGACCGCTATGGATATGGCCGCGGCAACTGGTTCGAGGCGGTGGGCCGCGAATGCCGCGCCACGCGCGAGGGTGTGGGTCTGTTCGAGGTCTCGACCTTCGGCAAGTACGAGGTGACCGGCCCCGGCGCGGCCAAGTGGCTGGACGGGCTCCTGGCCAACCGCATCCCGGCGGTGGGGCGCACCCTGCTCTGCCCGATGCTCTCGCCCAAGGGCCGGCTCGTCGGCGACTTCACCGTCACGCGTCTGTCCGAGAACCGGTTCTGGCTGCTCGGCGCCGGCGTGATGCAGCGCATCCATATGCGCTGGTTCGCAACGCTCCTGCCCAAGGACGGCTCGGTGAAGGTCGAGAATCAGAGCCTGCGCTATGCCGGCTTGCAGATCGCGGGGCCGAACGCGCGCACGCTGCTGCAGCGCGTCTCGGAAAGCGATGTCGGCGCCAACTCCTTCCCGTTCCTCTCCGGCCGGCAGATGGAGATCGCGCGCTGCCCGGAGGCGGTGGCGGTGCGCGTCTCCTTCACCGGCGAGCTCGGCTACGAGCTCTACGTCCCGGCCGAGTACCAGCGCGTGCTGTTCGACGAGCTGACGGCGGCGGGCCGGGATCTCGGCCTCACGCTCGCCGGATCGCGCGCGCTCCTGTCGCTGCGCCTGGAGAAGAGCTTCCCCACCTGGGCGGCCGAGCTCGGCCCCGACTACACGCCGATGGAGCCGGGCCTGATGCGCTTCGTGCGCCTGGACAAGGGCGAGTTCGTCGGCCGCGAGGCGCTCGCCGCCCAATCCAAGGACGGCCCGCGCGAGAAGCTCTCGACCTTCGTGGTCGAGGCGGACGGCGTCGATTGCTTCGGCGGCGAGGCGGTGCTGCGCGACGGCAAATATGTGGGGTACGTGACCTCCGGCGGCTTCGGCCACACGGTCGGCGAGAGCTTGGCGCTGGCCTATATCCGCAGCCCGGCCTGGGAGCCGGGCGCGCGCTACGAGATCGAGCTCTTGGGCCAGCGGCGCAAGGCCGTGCTGTCGGCCAAGCCGCGCTTCGATGCCGACGGCGCGCGCATGCGCAGCTGATCGGCCGATCTACTTCGCTAGGCGCGCCCGCTGCTCGAGCCGCTTGGCCAGCGCGTTCAGGGCCCAGTCGCGCGCCAGCGCAGCGGCCTCCGCCCAGCGCGGGGTCTGGTCGCCGAGGCGCGGCAGCGGCGCCGAGGCGTCCATGGTCGCGATCGACTTGTAGAGCCGGAGCTAGTCCGCCTGGCTTGCGAAGCGCCCTGCCGCGAGGACCGCTTCCAGCGTTCCGTACCGGCGCAGCAGATCGGCCGCGGTCCTTTGCCCGCACCCGCGCGCCCCGGGGATGCGGTCCGAGGCATCGCCGCGCAGCGCGATGAAATCCGGCACTTGGGCCGGCTCGACGCCATAACGCGCCCGCACCTCGGCGGGGCCGATGCGCGCGACCTCGCCCGCACGCACCGGCTGGATGATCGTGGTCAGCTCCGAGGCCAGCTGGAACGCGTCGCGGTCGCCGGTGGCCACGAGCACGGTCCCGCCGCGCCGCTCCTCGCGCAGGGTTGCGGCGGCCAGGAAGTCGTCAGCCTCGTAGCCCGGCGCCTTGGCATTGGCAAAGCCGCAGGCTGCGATGAATTCCGGCAGCGCCTCGAGCTGCTCGCGCAGCTCGGCATCGACCTCGCGGCCCGCCTGATACTCCGCCAGCGCGCGATGGCGGTAGGTCGGCGCGTCCAGCGTGTCCCACCCGACCAGCACGGCGCGCGGCCGCTCGGTCTCGTAGAAGCGCAGGAGATAGTTGGCGAAGCCGAGCACGGCGCCGCCGCCGCGATCGCCGCTGCGGCGGATCGTCTTCGGCAGCGCGTGATAGGAGCGGTAGGCGAACGAATCGCCGTCGATCACGAGCAGCGGCCGCTTCGGTGCGGCCTCCGCGTCGCGAGCGCCTTGTTTGAATTGGGCCACTTGACCTCGGTCAAATTGGCTTGCCGTGGATATTAGAGCATGCGCTAACGGAGAGAAATCCCGTGGCGCCGATTTTCCAACAACCAAGCCAAGGCTCGCCAGCCTATTTGATCGACACCTCGCCGGCTGAATGGTCATGGGCATCCACCGTCGCGCCCGGTCCGTGTTCAAGGCCCCAGCGACGCTCACCCGCGGCTTCTAGGCTGATCAACTTCCACCATGGCGCTTTCATCCGCATAAGCCTCGGACAGCACGCGTCCGCATGGACGGAGCCCAGCGCGCCTCCCAAGGGGCGCCGTGCTCAGCCACCGACCTGCCGATCGCTGGTGAGCGATGTCT
>JAREAF010000014.1 GCA_029240475.1 Rhodospirillales bacterium
GGCCCGCCGGGTAGCGCCGCGATGCGCCAGCGCGTGACGGCGGCGCTGGCGCCCGGCTCCGCTCCCTTCACTCGGCCCGGCGCGCGCAGCAGGAAGCCGATCCCGCCCGCCTCGGCCGCGAGCTGCAGCCGGCGGCTCTGGGCGAGGCTCAGGCTATCGATCTCGGCAGCCGCGCCGGCGAGGTCGCGGCAGCGCAGCGCCTCCTCCATGACCCAGAGCGCGTCCTCCGCGCGCGGTGCGCGCACAGTGACGAGCCGCGCCGGGTCGAGCCCAAGCTGGGCGAGGCCCGCCCCGTAGAGGCGCTCCGCGCGGCCACACCAGAGCACCCATTTCCCCGCCTCGCGCCCCTGCGCCAGCCCGAGCCAGCGCGCGGCCAGCTCGAACACCGAGCCATCCGCCGGATCGGCGGCGATCAGCTCATGGACCGCGCTTAAGCCGAGCCCGCCCTCCGGCAGGGCCGCATCCAGCTCGGGGAGGCCCAGCGAGAGCGCTTGCGCCCCACCCCGCCCGCCGCGCTCCAGGTCGCGCAGCCGGTCCTTCAGGCGCGCCAGCTCGGCCGCCCGGGAGGCGGGGCAAGGTATTGAAACGACAGTGGAAGGCGCGTCCGGCATGGCTCCGCCCGGCCCTGGTTGCAGGGGTAAGTTCCCGGTTTGTTCTGTTCCAGATACGTTCTAGATCGGGAGGGGTGGAGAGTCAACTCTCAGGAAGGCGTCAGGCTTTCTAAGAGGGGTTCAGGCTTGTTCGCTTATAGCGAATCAACGTGGACAGGAGGGGCTCCCCCCAAGTACGCTGACCCCACCATTAAACTGGTGATCTCGGAGGACGCGGCGCAGAAGCTCGCATCCATGCAGCCGAAAGTAGCCAAAGACATCCTCAGGCGACTTGAGGCGATCGCCAACAATCCATTCGCGACGCACCTGAACGTCGAACGTTTGAAGGGCCAGAAGGACTGGTGGCGCCTCAGAAAGGGGGACTGGCGCGTCTTGTACTTTGTCGATCGGCTGAATGAGGAGCTCAAGGCCGAGCTAGTTGAACACCGCTCAACCGCCTACAAGAAGTGAGCGATAGCTTGGAGAGTGAACCCATGCCAAATCGTGCAACCGAGCGGGTCGCCAAAGATGATGAGATCATTCTTCGCCGCTCCGAGTACGACGAGCTGATTAGTCGCATCGAGGACCTGGAGGACCGCGCCTCCATTGAGCGTCTCAAAGATGAAAAGGAGCGCCGCTACGTCCCGGTCGAGGTCGCAAAGCGGCTGATCTCGGGCGAGGAAAGCAAGGTCAAGATCTGGCGGGAGCATCGCGGCCTTAGCGCGCGCGCGCTCGCCCAGAAAGCGCAGATCGCACCCGGCTATCTTTCCGAGATTGAAACGGGGAAGAAGCCCGGTTCCGTGAAGGCCCTCGCCGCGCTGGCGCGCGCGCTCGATGTGCAGATCGAGGCGTTGATCGATCACGAGGACTGAGCGGTCGCGCGACCCTCGCCCGCTCGGGCGCTCACGCGCCCCGGCGACCTCTCCCGCAAGCGGCACCTTTGCGAAAACCTCCCATCCTTCGAGGCTCGCTTCGCTCGCACCTCAGGGTGAGGAGGTTTTCCTAGGTTTCCTCACCCTGAGGTGACCGCGTCCTTCGACCCCCCACATCCTCATCCTGAGGTGCCCGCCGAAGGCGGGCCTCGAAGGAGAGGATGCGGGCGCTCAGGATGAGGACGGCCCTCGAAGGGCGAGGAAACCTATTGCGCAAAAGGTCCCGCTTGCGGGAGAGGTTACCCTCGGGGCGCGAGCCTCACCGCGGTGCCGACGGCGGCGACCATCACCATGCCGCCCGAGGTGCCGTCGAGCTGGTTGTAGGTGAAGCGCGTGGCGACGACCGCATGCGCGCCCAGCGCCTCGGCCTGCTCCTTCAGCTCGGATTTCACCGTGTCGCGCGCGTCGCGGAAGACGCGCTGGTAGGACTGGCTCCGCCCTCCGAACACGTCGCGGATCGAGGCGAAGAGATCTCGGAACATGTTCATGCCGAACACGCATTCGGCGGCGACGATGTCGATCTCCTCGACCGTCTCGCGGCCGGCGACGGTGTCGGCGGTGGTGATGATGACCTCGTTGCGTGCCATGTCTCCCCCTCTCGTTCCGAAACACCTCCTCTCCTTCGAGGCCCGTCCATGGCGGGCACCTCAGGATGAGGAGGTTCTCAAATCGGCTTTGTCACCTCGGCCAGCCACTTCGCGGTCTCGGCATCGACGAGCGGCATCAGCTCCGCGCGCACGCGCGCGTGATAGGCGTCGAGCCAGGCGCGCTCCTCGGCCGTGAGCATGTCCGCGACGATCAGCGTGCGGTCGATCGGCGCGAGCGTCAGCGTCTCGAAGCCCAGGAGCTCGCGCTCGGCACCCTCGGGCTGCGCCACCCTCGTCACCACCACCAGATTCTCGGTGCGGATGCCGTAGGCGCCCGGCTTGTAGTAGCCGGGCTCGTTGGAGACGATCATCCCCGGCCGGAGCGCGATGCGGTTCGGCGCCTTGGAGATGCGCTGCGGCCCCTCATGCACCGAGAGGAAGCTGCCGACGCCGTGGCCGGTGCCGTGGTCGTAGTCGAGCCCCGCCTGCCACAGCGGCAGCCGCGCGATCGCGTCGATCTGCTGCCCCGTCGTGCCGGCCGGGAAGGTCGCGAGCGCCAGCGCGATGTGCCCCTTGAGCACGCGCGTGAAGCGGTCGCGCATCTCGGCCGTGGGCTCGCCCACCGCCACCGTTCGGGTCACGTCGGTCGTGCCGTCGAGATACTGCCCGCCGGAATCGATGAGATAGAGCGTGCCGGGCTCGATCTTGCGGTTGGTCGCCGGCGTCGAGCGGTAATGCGGCAGCGCTCCGTTCGGACCGGCCGCCGAGATCGAGCCGAAGCTCAGGTCCTGGAACAGCTCGTTGGTGCGGCGGAACTGGTAGAGCTTCTCGGCCGCGGTCATCTCGTCGAGCCCGCCCTTCGGCGCCTCCTTGGCGATCCAGGCGAGGAACCGCGTCAGTGACGCGCCGTCGCGGCGGTGCGCGGCGCGCGCGCCATCGACCTCGACCGAGTTCTTGCAGGCCTTGACCAGCTGCACGGGGTCGTCGGCCGGAACGATCTTCGCCTTGGCCGCGGCGAGGCGGTCGAAGACCCAGGCCGCCGCGCTGGTGGGATCGGCCAGCACCTTCGCCCCCGCCCCGCCCAGCGCGTCCAGCGCGGAGCCGAGCGCGTCGGGCGCCTCGATCGCGACCTCGTTGCCGAGATGCGCGCGCGTCTCGGGCGCGAGCTTGCGCGGATCGATGAAGAGCTTGGCGCGCCCGTCCGCCTCGAGGATGGCGAAGCTCAGGGGCAAGGGCGTGTGCGGCACGTCGGCGCCGCGGATGTTGAGCAGCCAGGCGATCGAATCGGGCTGGGTCAGCACCGCCGCGTCCGCGCCGGCCTTGGCGACAGCCGAGCCCACCTCGCGACGCTTGTCGGCGCTGGCGCGGCCGGCATGGCGTTCGTCGTGCGGCACGACGGGCGCCAACGGGTGCGGCGGCTGCTCGCCCCAAACCCGGTCCAAGGGGCTGTCGGGACAGGGGATCAGGCTCGCGCCGGCCTTCTCCGCGCCGCGCGCCAGCGCCTTCACCTGATCGGGCGTGTGCAGCCACGGATCGTAGCCGAGCCGGTCTCCGGGCTTGAGGTTCGCCGCGATCCAGTCCGTGGGTGGCTCCTCGATCAGGTGGCGGTACTCGAACAGAGCGGGATCGGTCTCGGCGCGCACCTGCACGGTGTAGCGGCCGTCGACGAAGATCACGGCGCGGTCCTGCAGCACGATCACGAGCCCGGCCGAGCCGGTGAATCCGGAGATCCAGGCGAGCCGCTCGGCCCGTAGCGGCACATACTCGCCCTGATGCTCGTCGGCGCGCGGCACGACGAAGCCGACAAGCCCGCGCCGGCCGAGATCGGCCCGCAGACGCGCCAGCCGCTCGGCAACGGACACCGCGCGCCCCTGGGCGATGGCGGCGGCGGCGGACTCCTTGAGCCGCGTGAGGGCGGCCGCCAGCTCCGGCGAGGGATTCGCCGCGATGAGGCGGATCCAGGCGCTCGGGTCCTCGGCGGGCGGCGCCGCCGCGGCTCCCTTGGCCAGGGCCGCCGCCTCGGCGGCCGAATAGCGGGACTTGGCCTGCGCCAGCAGCCGGCCGAGCTCCTCGGCGCCGGGCGGCTGGTCCAAGGGGGCAGCGCTCATGACGGTCGAAAATCCTCGTTTAGGTGGAAGCCAGCTGAACCTAAATCCCCCCGCCGGACCGGGCAAGTTCGGTTAAGAAGACGTGACCGCCGCAGGCCGGTGTTTCCGCGGCGCAACAGCTTAGAATCAAAGGGTTGCTCCCATGCGGGGCGCGCATTGCTGCAATGCAGCATCGCCCTTCCTGAACCTTCTTTGAACGATTATTTTCCTCTCCATGAACGCGGCCCGGAACAGGTCCGGAGCCGCATTGATGTGATGAAAGAAGACCTCCAATGACTACGTTGATGCATGCTTTGGACGCGCGCGCCGGCGCTGATGCGGCCCGCCGTCCCTCCTTTGGCGTTCTGGCCCGCCTCAGCTGCGCGCTGCGCCGCCGGACGCTGCGCCGCGAGCTGCTGAGCCTGGACGACCGGCTCCTGGCCGATATCGGCCTGACCCGCGGCGATGTCGAGGCGGTCGCCGCGCGCGCCGCCCTGGAACCGCAGCCTTGCGGCGTGTCGCCGGTCTCCGGCGTCGCCGGGCTGCTGCGCGGGATCGCGGAGCGGATCGGCGAGGCGTTCCGCCGCCGGGCCGCCGCGGCCGAGCTGATGGCGCTCGACGATCGGCTGCTGGCCGATATCGGGCTGACCCGCAGGGACATCCCCGCCGCGGTCGGCGCGACGCGGATCGGCTGGCTGAAGGACGAGATCGATTCGCTCGTGCGCCCCTTCCGGCTGTGGCAGCGCAGCCTCGAGGCGAGCCGTGCCCTGCACAGCCTCGACGACCGCGCGCTTGCCGATGCCGGCATGCTGCGGGCGGAGATCGGCTGGGTCGCGGCGGAGCTGGCCGAGCGTTCGCTCAACGCGGCCAACAGCAACGGGCTCAAGCAGGCGGCCTGACGGCCTGAAAGTCCCCCCGGAACGCCTGCGCAAGAGCCTGAGCGAACCGGCGGCCCGTCAACGGCCGCCGGTTTTTCTTTTGAGCTGCAGCGCCGACCAGTCGCCGAGGCGCAGGCGCCGCTCCAGGACGAGGCCCTGCGCGCGGTGCGCGGCAAGCACCTCGCGCTCCTGCCCGCGCAGCAGCCCTGACACCACCGCGCGCCCGCCCGGCTTCAGCACGCGCTTCAGATCCGGCGCCATCTTCTGCAGCGGGCGTGAGAGGATGTTGGCGAGCACCAGGTCGAACCTCCGCTGTGCCCGCGCGAGCGGACGGCGGCGATAGCCGTCGCCGGGCAGGGGACGCAGGCGCCGGCCAAGGCCGTTCAGATCGGCATTCTCGCGCGCCACGCGGACGGCGACCGGATCGTTGTCGACCGCGAGCACGCTGCGTGCGCCGGCTCGCGCCGCCGCGAGCGCGAGGATGCCGGTGCCGCAGCCCATGTCGAGCACGCGGCCGAAGCGCCCGCGCCGGCGCAAACGGTCCAGCGCGATGAGGCAGCCCAGCGTCGTCTCGTGCCGGCCGGTCCCGAAGGCGGCTCCGGCATCGATCTCCAGCGACCAGGCCCCGGGCGGACGCGCACCGGTGAAATGCGAGCCATGGACGAAGAAGCGCCCGGCGCGGAACTCAGGCAGCAGACGCTGGCTCTCCGCCACCCAGTCGCGCCGCGGAACCTCCTCCAGGCTCCAATCGCGGATGCCGAGCGGCCGCAGCCGGTCGCGGATCTCCGCGGTTTCGGGCGCGGCGGCGAACAGGATCTCCACCTCCCAGGCGCGACCGCCCTCGCGCTCGTCGAGCGCCAGGCTCTCGCCCCAGCCCTCGAGCGCCGTCTCGACGCGCGCTCGCTCGGCGGCGGCGATCGTGAAGCGCAGCGCGGTGAGTGCGGGGCTGGGCACGGTCACAGCGATCCACCCCCTCTGAACGGCCGGGATCATAGGGCTTCAATCCCCCTCCCCCCTAGCGGGGGAGGGTTGGGGTGGGGGGTAGCCGCGCGCACCTTCAGCGCCGTCACCTAGGCGCGCTCGGCGGGGATGACGAACGGGGCCAGCACCTTCTTGGACCCCGCCTTGTCGAAGGCGATGTCGAGCTTATCGCCCTCCGACGCCGTGACGGTGCCGTAGCCGAACTTCTGGTGGAAGACGCGCGCGCCGGCGGCGAAGCCGCGCGCGCCGGGCTCGTCGGGCAGGCGCAGCGCCTCGCCCTCGATGGTGAGGCCCGCGCCGGGTCCGCGGCGCTCGGAGCGGTGCCGCGTCGGGCGGGCCAGCGGGCCGGTGTCCGACCAGAGCGGTCCCCAATGGTTGCCGCGCGGGGCCGAGCCATAGACCCCCTGCTGGCTCGCCATCTCGATATGCTCGCGCGGCAATTCCTCGACGAAGCGCGAGGGCACGGAGGTCTGCCACAGCCCGTGCACGCGCCGGTTCGCCGCGAAGGTGACCCACACCTTCCGCTTGGCGCGGGTGAGGCCGACATAAGCCAAGCGCCGCTCCTCCTCCAGGCCCGCCACGCCGGTCTCCTCCAGCGCGCGCTGGTTGGGGAAGAGGCCCTGCTCCCAACCGGGCAGGAAGACGGTGTCGAACTCGAGGCCCTTGGCGCTGTGCAAGGTCATGAGGCTGACCATCTCGCGGCTGTCCGCCTCGGCGTTCTCCATCACCAGGCTGACATGCTCGAGGAAGCCCGAGAGGTTCTCGAACTCCTCCATCGCGTTGACCAGCTCCTTGAGATTCTCCAGCCGGCCCGGCGCCTCGGGCGTGCGGTCGGCCTGCCACATCATGGTGTAGCCCGACTCGTCGAGAATCGTCTCCGCCAGCTCGGTATGCCGCATGCCCATGGACATCGAGCGCCAGCGGTCGAAATCGCCGATGAGGCCCGCCAGCGCGCGGCGGACATTCGGCTTCAGCTCGTCGGTCTGGGTCAGGCGCCGCGCCGCCTCGGTCAGCGGCACGCCCTGGCTGCGCCCGACCCCATGCAGGAGCCGCACTGTGGCGTTGCCGATGCCGCGCCGGGGCAGGTTGACGATCCGCTCGAAGGCGAGGTCGTCGTCGGGCGACTGCACCACGCGCAAATAGGCGAGAGCGTCGCGGATCTCCTGCCGCTCGTAGAAGCGCGGGCCGCCGACGACTCGATAGGGCAGGCCCAGCGTGATGAACCGCTCTTCGAACTCGCGGGTCTGGAAGCCGGCGCGCACCAGCACCGCGATCGCGCCCAGGGGCACGCCCTTGCGCTGCAAGGCCTCGATCTCGTCGCCGACGAGCCGCGCCTCCTCCTCGCCGTCCCACACGCCGCGCAGGGTGACCTTCTCGCCCTCGGACTCCTCGGTCCAGAGCGTCTTGCCGAGCCGGCCCTCGTTATGGGCGATGAGGCCCGAGGCGGCGGCGAGGATGTGCGGGGTCGAGCGGTAGTTGCGCTCGAGCCGGATCACCTGCGCGCCGGGGAAGTCGCGCTCGAACCTTAGGATGTTGCCGACCTCCGCGCCGCGCCAGCCATAGATCGACTGGTCGTCGTCGCCGACGCAGCAGATGTTGCGGTGCTCGCGCGCGAGCAGGCGCAGCCACAGATATTGCGCGACATTGGTGTCCTGATACTCGTCGACCAGCAGGTAGCGGAACTTCCGCTGGTACTGCGCCAGGATCTCGGCGTTCTGGGTGAAGATCGTGATCGTGTGCAGCAGGAGGTCGCCGAAGTCGCAGGCGTTCAGCGTGCGCAGGCGGTCCTGGTACTCGCGATAAAGGGCGAGCGCGCGCCCGCCGGCGAACTCGACATCCTCGGTCGCCGTCACCTTGTCGGGCGCAAGGCCGCGATCCTTCCACCGCTCGATGACGCCGAGCAGCGCGCGCGCAGGCCAGCGCTTCTCGTCCACCTGCTCGGATTGCAGGAGCTGCTTCAAGAGCCGGATCTGGTCGTCGGTGTCGAGGATGGTGAAGCTGGGCTTCAGGCCCACCAGCTCGGCATGGCTGCGCAAGACGCGGGCGGCGAGCGAATGGAAGGTGCCGAGCCACCAGCCCTCGACCGGGCGGCCGACCAGCGCCGCCACCCGGTCCTTCATCTCGCGGGCGGCCTTGTTGGTGAAGGTGACCGCGAGGAGCTCCCAGGGCCGCGCCCGGCCGGTGATGAGCAAATGCGCCAGCCGAGTCGTCAGGACCCGGGTCTTGCCGGTGCCCGCACCGGCGAGCACCAGGACAGGCCCGTCCAGCGCCAGCACGGCCTCGCGCTGCGGCGGGTTGAGGCCCTTCAGATAGGGCTCGACATGGTCGGTGCGGGCGAGGGGAGCGGGTTCGGACATGCCGCCCTCTATATAGCATCGAGGAGGCTCCGGCTCGACCCTGTTGCGGCGCGCCGCCGGCCTGCTACAAGCGCGGGGCCGGAAGGGGGTCGGCCGCGATGGGCTCGCTCGTCACGCTCGTTTTCGCGCTGACCTATGTCGGCATGGCGCTGGGCCGCGTGCCGGGGCTGAAGCTCGACCGAGTCGGGATCGCGCTCATCGCGCTGGTGGTGCTGCTGGCGAGCGAGGCGGTGGGGATCGGCGCGCTCGGCGCGGCCATCGACGCGCCGACGCTGATCCTCCTCTTCGCGCTGATGATCCTCTCCGCCCAGTTCGGCGCGGCGGGGTTCTACGAGTGGTGCGCCGCGAAGATCACGCGCGCGCAAGGCAGCCCCAAGGCGCTGCTCGCGCTCACCGTGGCGGTCTCCGGCCTGCTTTCCGCCGTGCTGGCGAACGACATCGTCGTCTTCGCGATGACGCCGCTCCTCTGCCTCGGCGTGCGGCGGCGCGGCCTGGATCCACGCCCCTTCCTGGCCGGGCTTGCCGGCGCGAGCAACTCCGGCTCGGCGGCGACCGTGATCGGCAACCCGCAGAACATCCTGATCGGCCAGGTCGGCGGGCTCGATTTCTGGACCTTCCTCGCCGCCTGCGGCGTTCCCGCCCTCCTCGCCCTGGCGATCACCTATGCGGCGGTCGCGTTGGTCTGGGGCAAGGAGCTGGCCGCCCCGGCCACGCATGACAGCCTGCCCGAGCTGCCCCCGCTCGATCGCTGGCAGCTCCTCAAGGCGAGCCTTGGCACGGCGGCGCTGATCCTCCTCTTCGCCACGCCGCTGCCGCGCGAGACCGGCGCGCTCGTCATCGCCGCGCTGCTGCTCTTGAGTCGCCGCATGCACAGCCGCGAGGTGGTCGGCGCGGTGGACTGGCCGCTCCTCCTGCTCTTCGCCTGCCTGTTCGTGATCACCCACGCCTTCGCCGGCACCGGGCTGGCGCAGGAGGCCATCGCCGCGCTGGCCAGTCGCGACCTGTTGCCGGAGACGATCGCGGTGATGGCGCCGATGGTGCTCCTCGCCAGCAACAGCATCGGCAACGTGCCCTTCGTGATCCTGCTCCTGACGATCTGGCCCGCGCCGTCCGAGGGCGCGCTCTATGGGCTCGCGCTGCTCTCGACCCTGGCGGGGAACCTGCTCATCACCGGCAGCCTCGCCAACATCATCACCGCCGAGCGCGCCGCGGCATCGGGCGTGCGGTTCGGGTTCATGGACCATGCGCGCGCGGGCGTGCCGATGACGCTGGCGAGCCTCGCCGTCGCGGCGCTGTGGCTCTGGCTGACGAGCTGGATGCGATGGAGTTGAGGGAACCCGGCGCGCGCCTGCCGGGTTTACCTGACTGCCCCAACGAAAGCAGCCGCTTCCCCCCGAACAACGAGGTTCCAGGTCATGACCATCTATCAGACGCTCAAGAACGACCACGACACGGTCCAGGAGCTCATGCAGAGGCTGAAGAAGGGCCAGGGAGCCGAGAGCGACCAGCGCAGCTTCGAGACGCTGAAGATGGAGATCCTCCTGCACGCCAAGGCGGAGGAGAAGGTCTTCTATACCGCGCTGCGCCAGCACCGCGAGGCGCAGGAGATGGTCCAGCATGCCACCCGCGAGCACAAGCAGGTGGAGGAGATGCTGGAGGAGATGTCCGAGCTCGAACCGCAGAGCGAGCAGTTCCTGTCGCGGCTGGAAGAGCTGCGCAGCTCGATCGAGGACCATGTCGAGGAGGAGGAAGGCGAGATCTTCGATGCGGCCCGCAAGCTCCTGTCCGAGGACGAGGCGCGCCGGATGGACGAGGAGTTCCAGCAGGAGAAGCGGCGCCTGATGAGCGAGATGGGCCAGGGCGCCGGGGCCGAGGACGAGGGCCGCATCGGCGCGCGCCACTAGGCCATCGGACGGATCGACAGAGCGCGGGACCGCGCCTAGGCTTCAGGGCGCGGTCCCGTCCGGCCGGAACGCGGCTCGGAGCCGCCGCGTTGACCCTTCGCGATGACCCTCGAGGAATATCGACGCAAGCGCGACTTCAAGAAAACGGCGGAGCCGGCCGGCGGCCGCATCCGCAAGACGCCGTCGCCCGAGGGCCGCAGCTTCGTCATCCAGAAGCACGCCGCCCGGCGCCTTCATTACGATTTCCGGCTGGAGCTGGACGGCGTCCTGAAGAGCTGGGCGGTCGCCAAGGGCCCCAGCTACGACCCCAAGGACAAGCGCCTCGCCGTCCATACGGAAGACCATCCGATGGAATATGGCGACTTCGAGGGGGTCATCCCCAAGGGCGAGTATGGCGGCGGCACCGTACTGCTCTGGGATCGCGGCCACTGGTTCCCCGAGGGCGAGAACCCATCGGAGGCCTACCGCAAGGGCCGCCTCAAATTCCGCCTCGACGGCGAGAAGATGCACGGCAACTGGGCCCTCATCCGCATGGGCGGCTCGAGCGGCGAAGGCGGCAAGAACTGGCTGCTGATCAAGGAGCGGGACGACCAGGCGCGGGACGATTTCAGCGTGGTGGACGAGCGGCCGGAAAGCGTGACCACCGGCCGCGGCCTCGACGAGATCGCGAAGGAGAAGGACCGGGTCTGGCGCTCCAACCGCGGCCGGTCCGACCCATCGGAGCTGCCCGGCGCGCGGCCCGGCAAGCTCCCCGATGACTTGGAGCCGGAGCTCGCCACGCTGGTCGATGAGGCGCCCGACGGCGACCAGTGGCTGCACGAGATCAAGTTCGACGGCTATCGCGCGCTGGCGCGCCTCGACACCGGACGCGTGCGGCTCCTCACCCGTCGGGGCAACGACTGGACGGAAAAGTTCCAGTCGGTCGCCGATGCGCTGAAAGAGCTGGAGGTCAATCAGGCGCTGATCGACGGCGAGATCGTGATTCTGAAGGAGAACGGCGCCTCCAGCTTCGAAGCACTGCAGCAGGCGCTCAGCACCGGCGACGATTCGCAGATGCTCTATTACGTCTTCGATATCCTGCATCTGAACCGCTGCGACCTGACGCAGGTCCCCCTGGAGACGCGCAAGGAGGTGCTGCGCGAGCTGGTCCCGCCCGGAGACGAGGGGCGCATCCGCTTCAGCGATCACGTCGGCGGCCGCGGGTCCGATTTCCTGAAACAGGCCTGCCGGCTCGGCCTGGAAGGCGTGGTCTCCAAGCGCCGCGACCGGCCCTACCGCTCCGGTCGGATCGGGCAGTGGCTCAAGGCCAAGTGCCTCAACCGGCAGGAGCTGGTGATCGGCGGTTTCACCAAGGGCAAGGGCGCGCGCGAGTCCCTGGGCGCGCTGCATGTCGGCGACTACGAGAAGCCCGGCGGCGATCGCCTGCTCTATGCGGGCAAGGTCGGCACCGGCTTCACCGACAAGACGCTCGCGGAGATGCAGAAGCGGCTGAAGAAGCTGGTGCGCAAGACCTCGCCCTTCGTCGATGCGCCGCGCGACCGCAGCGCGAGCTGGGTCGAGCCGGAACTGGTGGCCGAGATCGACTTCACCGAATGGACGCGCGACGGCGTCTTGCGCCATCCGTCCTTCAAGGGCCTCCGGCTCGATCGCGACGCGCGCGAGGTGGTGCGCGAGGTGCCGCAAGACGCGCCGGAGGAGGACGCGGCGCCAGCCGAGAGCGGCAGGGAGCCGGCCGCGAAGAAAGATGCGAAGAAGCAGGCGCCAGCTCCGAAATCCAAGCCCGCCAAAGCCAAGAGCGCCAAACCGGCCCCTGCCGTGAAAAGCGGGGCGGCGGACCTGTCGCGCTTCAGGCTCTCCAACCCGGACAAGGCGCTCTGGCCCGAGCAGGGCGTCACCAAGGCGGCGCTCGCCGAATATTATGTCGCCGTCGCGGAGTGGATGCTGCCGCATGTGGCCAAGCGCGCGCTGACGCTGGTGCGCTGCCCGAACGGGCGCGGCAAGCCCTGCTTCTACCAGCGCCATCCCGGCGAGGGCATGCCGCCGGCCATTCGAACCGTGCCGGTGAAGGAGAAGGACGGCACCTACCACTCCATCTCCATCGACGATGTCGAGGGGCTGATCGGGCTGGTGCAGATCGGCGCGCTCGAGCTCCACACCTGGGGCAGCCGGCTGGACAAGATCGAGCAGGCCGACCGGATCGTGTTCGATCTCGACCCCGACGAGGGGCTGCCCTGGCCGCGCGTGGTGGAGGGCGCCAAGATCACGCGCGAGCGCCTGCGCGATCTCGGCCTCGAAAGCTTCCTCAAGACCACCGGCGGCAAGGGCCTGCATGTCGTCGTGCCGATCCGGCGCGGCCCCGAATGGGACGAGGTCAAGGCCTTCACCAAGGCCGTGGTCGAGCAGATGGCGGGCGACGATCCCGCCCGCTTCACCGCCAACATGTCGAAGGCCAAGCGCAAGGGCCGCATCTATGTCGACTTCCTGCGCAACCAGCGCACCGCGACCTTCATCGCGCCCTTCTCCACGCGCGCCAAGCCCGGCGCGCCGGTGTCGGTGCCGATCTTCTGGGAGGAGCTGGACGAGGGCGTGCGCTCCGATCAGTTCAACACCACCACGCTGCCGCGCCGCCTGCTGAGCCTGAAGGAGGATCCCTGGGCGGAGATCGACCAGCAGCGCCAGGGAATCACGGCCGCCGCCAAGCGCAAGGTCGGCATGAAAGGTTGAGGGAAGCGAGAGCGAGACAGCGATGCCGCAGCGCTACGTCGTCGGGTTCCGGATCGCCGGCCGCTACCGTCATGTGCAGGTGGATGGCGAGGACGCGCTCGACGCCGCGCAGCAGGTGAAGTCCGCCCATCCCGATGCGCACGTCACCTATTCGCGCCGGCACAACAGCCGAGCCGACGAGCGCCACCCCGAGCCGCGGCTGGGCGAGGAGCGGGCCGGGGATCAGGGATCAGGCGCGAAGATCCAGAAGGGCCGCCGGGCGACCTCGAAGATCCCGAAGGTGCCGGCGCGGGCTCAGGAGCCAAGCGTCAGGAGTCAGGGCGCAGGAGGAAAGCGAAGTCAGCAAGCAGGTGCCAGAACGCAGAACCCAGGAGGAAGGCGCAGGCCACCCCGAGGCTCCTGAGTCCTGGTTCTTGAATCCGATCCCTGCTTCCTGAATCCTGATCTCTGAGGCCTGACCTGTGAATCACGCGATCACGCCGAAATAGACGAGCAGCAAGGCGATCACGGCGAGGCCCAGCGAGATCGGCAGCACATAGCGCATATGGCCGACAGGCTTGCCCTGCCGAGCCTCGGTTGGGTTGCGTTCCGGCCTCATCACGCGGCCTCCTGAACGATTTCGGGCATGGGCTTGCCGGGCTCGCGCTCCGGCACCGGCGTCTGGTCCGGCGGGAGATGACGGTCCGGATTGCGCCGCGTCGGGTCCGCCGGATCCGGAACGTCGGGGTTCGGCGGAACGGTAACCGGCGGCTCGGGCGGGCTGGGATGCTGAAGCTTCATCGAGAACCTCACCAATAGGGGGCGTGGCCGTACCAAGTGTGCAGATCGTGCTCGTAGCGGCGGTCGATCTCCTTCTCCGGTGCGTATTCGGGGCTGCCCTTCACCTTGTCGCGCGTCACCTTCACGGCGACCTTCTCGTCGAGCCAATCGACGCCGGTGACCCAATTCGGCGCGATCAGCACCTTGCGGCCGGGCAGCCAGTTGCGTGTGTCGACGATGAGGTACCGGACGATCCAGCCGTCCTCGTCCACGAGCAGGTCCTCGACATGGCCGATATCGCCGTCCGTGGTCGCGATCTTGAAATCGGTGATCTCATGCGCGCTGCGCAGGCTCGCCTCGGCATGCGCCGCCTCCGATTCCGGCGGGGGCGCGGCGGGATTGATCGGAGCGGCCGTCAAAGGCGGCTCGCTGAGCGGTCCTGTGCCCAAGAGCCCGACCGAGGTGGCCGGCTCGCTCCACCACGCCGCCCAGCCGTAGTGGCGGCTCAGGAGCTCCTCCTGCTCGCGCGTGACCGGCGCGTCGGCATCGATGCGCGGGCTCTCGCGCACCTTCTCGCGGGTGAGGCGAACCGGCAGCGCGAGCGCGACCCGGTCCGGCCGCTCCAACGCCGTGGGGCTGAGCAGCACGCGCCGGCTCGACAGCCAGCCGCCGGTGTCCGCGACGACATACCGCACGATCCAGCTGCGGTCATCGAACAGGAGATCGTCCACCGTGCCGATCTCGCCGTCGGTGGCGCGGATCGTATAGCCGCGCAGATGGTCGACCCGGTACAGCATGTGCGGCCCTTTCTCGCGTTCCGTTTTCTTCCAACAGGAAACGCGGGGCTGGCGGGCGCTGTTCCGGCGGCGTCAGCGGCGGTTGGGGAACCCGAAATAGCTTACCGGCCGAATCGCGGCGATCGGCTTGGGCTGGCGGCGCTCCGCCCCGGCCCGTTCGTTGAGCCGGCGGCGCACCAGGATCATGCCCTCGGCCTCGTCTCCGCCGTACTCGGCCCGCCGCAGCCGCTCGACCGTGGCGGTGCCGTCCTCGTACTCGACTTCGAAGAAGCCGTATTCCTCGCGCGCGCCCCCTGAGAACAGCCGCGGCTCCTCAGTCCGGCTCTCCTCCTCCGGCTCCTCGCCCGGCTCGGCCCGCCGCACCTGAGGGGCCGCCCCGGACCGGCCGCGCAACGCACGCACGATCGGCGAGGCACGCATCGGCTGCGGGCGCCGATCCTCCTCCCCTTCCGCGCGCTCGACGCGCGGCTCCATCTCGCGCGCGGTCGCCCGGCGGCCCGAACCGATTCGCGCGGCGGGCTCCGGCGCGGGCGGTTCCGCTGCTCGCAGGTCCGGCTCCCGCCGCGCCGGCTCGCGGTCGCGCTCGGGCGCTGCATGGCGCGGCGGCCGCGGCTCCTCGATGAAAAGAAGGCGTGGCTCGGTCCGTTCCGCCTCGGGAATGATCGGATAGGTTTCGATCGCGGGCTCGGGCCGGGTCGCCTCAGCGACGCTGACGGCCGCCTGACGGGTCAACAGCGCGACCACGCCCGCGCCGGTCACAACGGAGCCCCAGGAGGCGGTCAGCCGCTTCAGATAGTCGCCCCAGAAGCCCGCCTCGACGACCGGTTCGCTGAAGAATGGCAGGATGCCGAGCCCGGGCGCGAGCCCCCAATAGCTCGTCGCGACATAGGCAAGGTCCATCAGGCAGTAGACCGTCCAGAGCGCGATGAACCCGACCGCGAGAAGATAAACCGCTCGGCGCACGTCCCGTCCTTGCAAAGCTGTGATGGCCCGACCCATCGATCTTAGCCGCCTTAGGCGCGCATAAGAACAGCAGGCGGGGCGGTTCCGCTGCCTGTGTTCATTCGTGATCGGCGGGGCGAAACAATCGTACGCCGCGCGGCACCCCGAGATTTCCATTGTCCGCCTGCGGGCGGCGCTTGCAATCTGAACCGCTCGCGCGGCGTTCAGGCGCGGCGGCGGAACGGCAGGGAGGAACAATAACAATGAGATCCCGACTGAAATGGCTGGCTCTGGCGACGGCCGGAGCGCTTGCCCTTGCGGGCGCGCCCGCGGGGGCGCAGCCGGAATCGAAGGACCCGATCAAGCTCACGCTGCATGACTGGACCGGCCAGCTGCTCACCACGCAGCTGATGGGCGAGATCCTGAAAAAGGCCGGCTACAACGTCGAATATGTCCAGGCCGACTATCTCGCGCAGTTCGCCGGCCTCGAGACCGGCGACCTGCATGTCGCGATGGAGATGTGGGCGACCACCGGCCAGGAGGCGATGGACAAGTCGATC
>JAREAF010000254.1 GCA_029240475.1 Rhodospirillales bacterium
TGATCCCTTGAGGTGCGACAACATGGCAGGCCTGCAAGGCCAAGTAAACAAAGGGACCGGGACCCGCTCACTCCCCAGCATACTTGGCTTTCGGAACGGCGCCGGACTAAAGTCTCGTCGCCCGAAGGCAAGGAGCGAACAGACCTCATGCGATACGAAGCGCCTGCATCCATCGACAAGGCGGTGGCCCTCTTGGCCGCCGAGAGCGGCTTGGTCCGCGTGCTGGCCGGAGGGACCGATCTCCTGGTTCAGTTCCGCTCCGGCTTCGTCGAGCCGGACCTCGTGGTGGACATCAAGCGCATCGCCGCGATGCGGCGCATCGCTTCGGAGAATGGCGGCTTCCGCATCGGCGCCGCCGTCCCCTGCATCGCGCTCTCCGAGCATAAGAAGCTGGTGAAGACCTGGCCGGGCGTGGTCGAGGCCGCGCGCCTGATCGGCTCGACGCAGATCCAGGGCCGCGCTACCGTCGCGGGGAACCTCTGCAATGGCTCGCCGGCTGCGGACAGCGTCCCCGCGTTGATGGCCGCCGGCGCGATCGTGACCATCGTCGGGCCGAATGGCCGCCGCGAGGTCCCGGTCGAAGAAATACCCGTCGCGCCGGGCAGAACCTCGCTGCAGAAGGGCGAGCTGGTCGCCTCGGTCTTCCTGCCGCCGCGGCCGCCGCACTCCGGGGACGCATACCTGCGCTTCATCCCCCGCAGCGAGATGGACATCGCCGTGGTGGGCGCGGGCGTAAGCGTGACGCTCGGCGAGGACGGGGTCTGCACCGCGGCCCGTGTGGCGCTTGGCGCGGTTGCGCCGCGGGTTCTCCTGGTCGAGGAGGCGGCGCGCGCGCTCATCGGCACGCGCTTGGACGAGGAGGCGCTGAAAGCGCTTTCCGCCGCCGCATCGGCGGCCTGCCGTCCGATCGACGACAAGCGCGGGACGAAGGAATTCAGGATCAAGGTCGCCGGCGTGCTTGCGCGCCGCGCGGCCGAGCGGGCGCTGGCCCGCGCAACCGGAAAGAAGGTGAGGGCGCACTGATGGCCGCACGTCACGTCAGAACAACCATAAACGGCGATGCCGTCGAGTTCGTCTGCGAGGCGGACGAGGCGCTGCTCGACGTCCTGCGCGACCGGCTGGCGTTGACCGGGGCCAAGGAAGGCTGCGGCACCGGCGATTGCGGCGCCTGCTCGGTCATGCTGGACGACCGGCTCGTCTGCTCCTGCTTGGTGCTCGGGGTCGAGGCCGAGGGGCGCAAGATCGAGACCATCGAGGGCATGGCGCGCGGCGGCGAGCTGCACCCGCTGCAGCGCAAGTTCCTCGAGCATGCCGCGCTGCAATGCGGCATCTGCACGCCGGGGTTCCTCGTGGCAGCGAGGGCGCTGCTGGAGCGCAACCCCGATCCGACCGAAACCGAAGTGCGTTTCTGGCTCGCCGGCAACCTTTGCCGGTGCACCGGGTATGACAAGATCGTCCGGGCGGTGATGGACGCCGCCGCGGAGCTGCGGGAGGGCCGTCATGCCGCTTGATCAATCCGCCAAGCCCAACGCGTTCAGCAAGGTCGGGACCCGGCCGCTGCGGCCGGACGGCATCGACAAGGTCACCGGGCGCGCCCGCTTTGGCGCCGACATGAACGCGCCGGGGATGCTCATCGGCAGGGTGCTGCGCAGCCCGCACGCCCATGCCCGCATCCGCTCGATCGACGCCTCGGAAGCCGAGGCGCTGCCGGGCGTCAAGGCGGTCGTGACGGCGGCCGACTTCCCGGACCGGCAGGACGAGTTCCGCGACGTGCTGGTCAATGTGATGGCGCGCGACAAGGCGCTCTATGACGGCCATGCCGTGGCCGCGGTCGCGGCGACCAGCGCGGGGATCGCCCGCAAGGCGCTCTCGCTGATCAAAGTCGATTACGAGGTGTTGCCGCATGTGATCGACGTGGAAGCGGCCATGCTTCCCGATGCGCCGATCCTGCACGATACGATGTTCACCAAGGGCGTCGAGCCCACGCCGACCAAGCCGTCCAACGTCGCCGCGCGCCTCGAATTCGGCCGTGGCGATGTCGCGGCGGGATTCGCCGAGGCCGACGTGGTGATCGAGAAGACCTTCCGGACCGAGGCCACGCACCAGGGCTATATCGAGCCGCATGCCTGCCTGGCCAGCGTGGGCTCGGACGGGCAGGGCGAGCTGTGGGTCTGCACGCAGGGCCACTTCATGGTCCGCGACACCTGCGCGGCGCTGCTCGGGATGGACATCTCCAAGCTGCGCGTGACCGCCTCCGAGATCGGCGGCGGCTTCGGCGGCAAGACCACGGTCTTCATCGAGCCGGTGGCGCTCGCGCTGTCGCGCAAGGCCGGCCGGCCGGTGAAGCTCGTCATGAGCCGGGGCGAGGTGTTCCGCGCCTCCGGCCCGACCGCCAGCACCTCGATCCGCGTGAAGATGGGCATCCGCAAGGACGGCCGCATCACCGCGGGCGAGGCCGAGCTCAAATATCAGGGCGGCGCGTTCCCGGGCTCGCCGGTGGAGATGGGCGCCATGTCCGCCTTCGCCTGCTACGAGCTTGAGAATGTGCATGTGGTCGGCTACGACGTGGTGACCAACCGGCCGAAGCAGGCGGCCTACCGCGCGCCTGGCGCGCCGATGTCGGCCTTCGCGGTCGAGGGCGTCGTCAACGACCTCGCCGAGCGGATCGGGATGGATCCGATCGACCTCAGACTCAAGAACGCGGCCAAGGAGGGTACGCGCTCGGCCTACGGCCCCACCTTCGGCCCGATCGGCCTGATCGAGACTCTGAAGGCGGTGAAGTCGCATCCGCACTACAAGAAGAAGCTCGGGCCCAATCAGGGCCGCGGCGTCGCCTGCGGTTTCTGGTTCAATTTCGGCGGCCAGACCTGCGTCTCGCTCAACATCAATATCGACGGGACGGTCGCGCTGGCGGTCGGCACGCCGGACATCGGCGGCTCGCGCGCCTCGATGTGCCTGATGGCCGCCGAGGAGCTGGGCATACCCTATGACCGCGTGCGCGCGATCATCGCCGATACCAGCTCGCTCGGCTTCAACGACGTGACCGACGGCAGCCGCGTGACCTTCGCGAGCGGCATGGCCACCATCAAGGCCGCGCGCGACGCGGTGCAGAAGCTCTGCGCCCGCGCCGCCGCGATCTGGGGCATCCCCGAGGATGCGGTGGTCTGGGAGGAGGGCGCGGCGCGCCCCGCCGGCCCCAATGCCGGCGCTTTCCCGCCGCTCACCTTGCGCGAGATCGCGGCCATGGCGCCGAAGACCGGCGGCCCGATCGCCGGCCACTGCGAGTTCAACGCCGAGAATGCCGGCCCGAGCTTCGCCTCGCATCTGGTCGATGTGGAGGTGGACCCGGAGACCGGGCGCACCACCGTGCTGCGCTATCTCGTCGCGCAGGACGCCGGCAAGGCGGTGCATCCGGCCTATGTCGAGGGCCAGTTCCAGGGCGGCGCGGCGCAGGGCGTCGGCTGGGCATTGAACGAGGAATATATCTACGGCGCCGACGGGCGGCTGCAGAATCCGGGCTTCCTCGATTACCGCATCCCGGTCGCGTCCGACCTGCCGATGATCGACACCGTCATCGTCGAGGTGCCCAATCCCGGCCACCCCTACGGCGTGCGCGGGGTGGGCGAGACCTCGATCGTGCCGCCGCTGGCGGCGGTCGCCAACGCCGTTTCACATGCGACCGGAATCCGCTTCACCGAGCTGCCGATGTCGCCGCCCAGGGTGCTGCACGCGATGGATGCGCGGAGGATGGCGCAGGCGGCGGAGTGATGGTGCAGGTCCGGCTCGGCGGCTCGCTGCAATCCTATTCGGGCGGCCGCGGCAGCTTCGAGATCGAGGGCGCGACTATCGGGCAGATCCTCGCCGGGCTCGGCGAGGCCTGCCCACGCCTGAAACCGCTCTTGGAGCAGGGCGTCGCCGTCGCGGTCGACGGCCAGATCTATCGCGGCTCGCTCCTGCAGCCGGTGCGCCCCGATGCCGAGGTATTCATCCTGCCGAAGCTGGCGGGCGGCTGATCCTCCTCCGAATGCCCGATTGAGGGCCGCTGCGGCTGGCGACTAGCATCCACTCCCGAGCCGCACCGCATGCCCCGGGTACGGCAAGCAGGGAGCATTCAGATCATGCAGAGATTGGGTCGCCGCGCCGTGCTGGCCGCGGTCCTGATGATTGCCGCTTTGGTGACGGGCGTTGCCTCGGCTGCGGAGATGTCCGCCGCCGAAGTCGCCGAGGGCTATCTCGCCGCCTGGAACGCAAAGGACGTCGAGAAGGCGGCGAGCTACTACGCCGATGACGTCGAATATTTCGATGTGACCTTGGGCGAGGCGCACAAGGGCCGCGATGAGGCGCGCGAGGTTGTGCAGACCTTTGTCACCGCCGCGCCCGATTTGAAATGGGAGATGAAGGGCGAGCCGATCGTCTCAGAGGACGGCATCGCCTTCCAGTGGACCTTCAGCGGCACGAACACCGGCGCGTGGGGGCCCGACACGCCGGCCACCAACAAGCCCTTCAGCTTCGACGGCGTCACCTTCATGCGCGTCAAGGACGGCAAGATCACCTACCAGGGCGACTATTACGACGGCCACGGCTTCGGCAAGCAGCTCGGCTGGTACCAGTAGCAGCGGCGCAGAGCGCTCGGCCCATCAGGAGCCGAGCGCGGCCTTCACCGCCACGTCCGCCGGTTGGCCGTCGAAGGTCGTCACGCCCTCAAGCCACGGCATGGCCGCATCCGGGTTGGCCTTCAGCCATTCGGCCGCCGCCGCGTCGGCATCCTTGCCGGCGAGGATCTGCTCCATCACCGCGCCCTCCATGTCGAGGGTGAAGCGGAGATTCTTGAAGAAGCGCGCGGCGTTGGGGCATTGCTGCGGGTAGTCGGCGCGGGCGAGGGTGTGGATCGTCGCCGGCCCGAAGCCGTCCGCCTCGAACCCGGTCAGGTAGTGCAGATCCATCTGGCCCATCACCGGATGCGGGGTCCAGGCGAGGAAGGCGACCCAGTCCTTCTTCGCCATCTTCTTCTGCGCCTCGACCAGCATGCCCTGCTCGCTGGATTCGACCAGCGTCCAACCGGACAGGCCGGTGGACGGATCGTCGATCTTGCTCTGCACGATGCGGTTGCCGTCGTTGCCGGCCTCGATGCCGTAGAATTTGCGGTCGAACTTATCGGCGAACTTGGAGAGGTCCTTGAGGTCCTTCACGCCCTCGTCCGCGGCATAGGTCGGCACCACCGGCCCATAGCCCGCGCCTTCCAGATTGGTGCCGAGCACGACCACGGTGCCCTTGTCGGTGAAGGGCTTCACCTCCGCGGTCTGGCTCGGCATCCAATTGTCCAGCCAGAGATCGACATCCTTGTTCTCGAGCGACTGCATGATGACCGGTACGGCGAGGATCTCGGCCTTGGGCTCATAGCCCATGGAACGCAGCACGGTCGAGGCCAGCGCGTTCTGCGCGGTGTTGTCGGTCCAGCCTCCGTCGGCGAG
>JAREAF010000255.1 GCA_029240475.1 Rhodospirillales bacterium
GCGATCACCATGGCGAATGCAACCGCCAGCCGTCGTCCGAACAGACTCAGCCTGGATCGCCGGCGCATCATGGCCTACCCGTGGAAGCGCTTGATCGGGCGCGCCAGCGCCATGCAGATCGCGACCACCACGACCAGCACGATGAGCGCCGCGGCGGCAATGTAACCGATCCGGAAATAGACAAAGGCGCCGTTGTACATGAACATCGAGATCGTCTCAGTAGCCGCTCCCGGCCCGCCGCGTGTGAGGATGTAGACGGGATCGAAGATCTTGAAGGTCTCGATGCTGCGGATCAGCAACGCGATGACCATGACCGGGAGCAAGAGCGGCAGCATGATCTTGAACAAGATGCGCGTCGGCGAGGCGCCAAGCGCCATGGCCGCGCGCACCTGGTTCTCCGGAAGATTCATGAAGCCCGTCAGGACCAGCAGGAACATCAGCGGCGTCCACTGCCAGATCTCAGAAAGCATGATCGGCACCAGCGACCAGACCGGATGCGATAGCCACGAGAAATCGTACACCCGCCCAATCATCAGGCTGATCACGTGATTGATCGGCCCGCGCTCGTTGAACAGCATGAAGAACGCGTTCGCGGCGTCGACCGGCACGATCATCATGGGCAGGATGATCACGCTGACGGCCAGTTTGCGCCACGGCCATTCGTCCAGGAATAGGAGCGCCAGCGCCAGGGCGAGCAACAGCTCGATCCCGACGCAGACCGCGACTACGAAGATCGTGCGAACCACGGCGTCGATGAAGCGGTCGTCGTAGCGGAGGTCATCGAAGTTCCAGAACCAGATGAACTCCGCCTTATACCAGGGGATGCCCGCGGTCGGCTGCCAGTCGGTCAGGCTGAGCCAGATCACGATGAGCGTCGGCACCAGCACGACGAACATGACCGTGAGCTGCGCCGGCAGCACGGCCACAAGGCCAATGGGGATGGTCGACCGACGGCGCGCCGCCGGTTCTGGATAGGGTTGGACAGCCTCAGTGCTCATGCGGCCTCCGACCGCGGCCGCCGCCGAAGCGCCGGCCGCGTTGGCGGAAGGATCAGGCCAGACGGTCCCGGACCGTCTCGGGGTAGATCGATTTCAGGAACTTCCATTGCACAAGCTGGCTGCGCTTGCCCATTCGCCGCGTGAGCCGCTCCCATGCGCTGGCCGTCTCGTCCATAGCGTCCTTTGGCGACTTCTCGCCGACATCCGCAGCCTGAAGATTAACCCGCAGCACGTCGAAGTACTCTCCCTGCCCCTTAAGGTAGAGGTCGGGAATGCTGCCGCGCATGCTGGCTTCGTGCACCTGAAGGAAGTCCTGTGTGTAGGTGTTCACGATCTCCTGATCCTTGTAGTGCGCGCCTCGGAACGGGTCGAAATATCCGCCGGGATCGCGCACCGCCACGGTCGACATGGCCGGACTACAGGCATAGAGCGTGAAGAGGTAAGCAATCTCCGGCTCGCGCGCGACGCTAGAGACAACATAGTTCCAGCCCCAGTTGAAGTAGGGCGTCTGCAGCAGACTGTCCTTCACCATGCCGCCGGGGGTTGGGCCGAAGGCGAGCTTGCCCTTCACCTTCGACTTCTCGCTGTTCAGGTATTTCTGGGTGCCACCCCAGCCGATGTTGCAGAACTTGTCGCCCTGACCGAACGCCTCGAAATTCTCGAACAACCCGTTCGACCGCGCGCCCGGATACAGATGCTTTGAAGCGGCCACTAGCTCCTCGGCCGCGGCAACGCCCGCATCGTTATTGATCTGCGGGTTCATGTCGTCATCGAACGGGTAGAACCCCTTGGCGTGGTAGCGTACCCACCACTCCCAGCCGATGAAGAATTGCGTGCGGTAGAGGGCCCCGCCAAACATGTTCTGATCCGGGCGATGGAAGTGCGCCATCATCGCGTCGAGCTGCTCCCAGGTTTCTGGGACCTTGAGCTCGTAGCCGTTCTTATCTGCGAAGGCCTTCTGCTCGTCGGGATTCTCCAGCCAATCCTTCAGATAGAACATCACATAGGTGTCGCCGTCGGTTTGGTAGCCGTACAAGCTGCCCTTGTAGTAGTCGCCAGTCGTATAGAGCGCGTCCTTCTGGAAATCTTCCGGCTCGTATTTCTGCGCATATTGATCGAGGTTGACGAGAATGCCGGACTCCACGAGGTCCGGGACGCCAAAGGACGCCGGCAGTGCGATATCGAAGGCGCCGGTCCTGGAGACCGCCTCGAGTAAGATCTTCTGGTTGATCTCACCGAGCGGCACCTCGACATATTTGACCTGAATGCCCGTCTCCGCGGTCCATTTGTCAGCGACCGGCTTGACGTTGCCGAGGGACCCGGAGGGCTCGAGAATCGTGAGCGTGACGGTTCGCCCTTGCGCGAGCTCCTTCGCCTTGGCTGCCGCCTCGATATGCACATTCTCCAAGGTGGCGGCCCAGGCACCGTTCGGCCTTGCCAGGAGGAACGAGACGGCACCGCCCAGCAGTGCGGCGGCGGCTCCGGTCTTCAGCGCCGTGCGGCGCGTCATGTCGAGCATGCCAGGCTTGTTGGTCATGGTTGCCTCCCCTTTGACTCTTTGCTCGGTGTTGTTTGCGCCATCGATCTGCAACTAGTCTCCCTCAATGTTCTTCGGCGCGTATCTGGTGTAGCGAACATCGGCGGTGATCTGGTGAGCCGCCATCCCTTCCACATTGCAGATGCGGCTCATGATCGGTGCGATCTGCCGACTCGCCGCCGGCGTCAGGGTCTGGTACGTGACCGTCTTGATGAACTTGCCAACCCAGAGGCCGCCGGTGTAGCGAGCGGCCCGCCCGGTCGGCAGGGTGTGGTTTGTCCCGACTCCCTTATCGCCGTATGCGACTGTGCTCTCCTCGCCGAGGAACAGGCTGCCGTAATTGCGCAGGTGCTGGAGATAGTAGTCGTTGCGACGGGTCATCACCTCCAGATGCTCTGGCGCGTAATCGTCGCTGACAGCGATCGCTTCATCGTCGCTGTCGACCACGACCACTTCGCCATTGTCGCGCCAAGACACCGAGGCGATGGCGGCGGTCGGCAGCGTTTCGAGCTGGCGATCGATTTCCTTGAGGACCGCGCGCCCGAGGGATTCTGATGTGGTGACCAGCCAGACCGGGCTGTCCGGCCCATGCTCGGCCTGGCCGAGCAGGTCGGTCGCGACCAGCGCGGGGTCAGCGCTGTCGTCCGCGATCACCAGAATCTCAGTCGGGCCGGCCATCAGATCGAGACCCACCCGCCCAAAAAGCTGCCGCTTGGCCTCCGCCACATAGGCGTTCCCTGGGCCGGTGAGGATATCGACGGGTGCTATGCCGACGCGACCGAAGGCCATGGCCGCCATCGCCTGAACGCCGCCGAGCACATAGATCTCATCTGCTCCGGCGGCATGCATTGCGTAAAGCTGTGGCGCATAGATGCCGTCCTTGTCGCGCGGCGGCGCGCAGCTGACGACGTGATCGACGCCGGCTGTGCGCGCGGTGCCGATGCTCATAATGGCTGCGGCCACGAGCGGATACTTGCCCCCCGGGATGTAGCAGCCGACCTTGGATACCGGGATGAGCCGTTGGCCCAAGCGAATCCCGGGTTGAAGCTCGACCTCGAACTCTGAAATGCTGTCTCGCTGCCGCTTGGCGAATTCAGTGACTTGACGATAAGAGTAGGCGAAATCCTCCTTGAAGGTCGCGGGCATCCGCCGGGACGCCTCCTCGATAGTCTCCGGAGCCACCTTGAAGGCCCCATCCCACTTGTCGAGCTCACGCGCGTATCGCCGCACGGCGTCGTCGCCCTGCTCAGCAATCTCGGCCAGCATCCTTTCTACGGTCTGGCGCACAGCATCATTCGACTGCTTGGGCTTGGGCTGGGCAGACTTGAGATGGTGAGGCATAATGCAGCTCCATGTAAGCGCTTACATCAGAATCGACGCCACACCCGCCACGCAAACGTTATTAGGCGCGCAGCGTAGGGTCAATCGCGATAATGACCAAGGGCGTCGCCTTCAGACGCAAGACCATGCGGGACATCGCTCGCGAAGCGCGTGTCTCGACCGCCACTGTCTCGCGCGTTTTGAACGGCTCGGTCCCGGTGAATCCCGAGACCCGCAAACGCGTCGAGCAGGTGGTTCGAAAGCATCATTTCGTCTTCGACAGCCTTGCCGGAGGCTTGGCCACCAGGCGTTCCCGCCTGATCGGCCTGATCATCCCCACGCTGATAAACTCGATCTATGCTGCCTTTGCACAAGCCAGTCAGGCCGCCGCCCAGAGCCAGAGATATACGGTACTGCTGGGGGTTTCCGAGTTTTCTCCTAAACAGGAAGAGCGGCTGATCGAGCAGTTCATCGCGCATCGTGTCGAAGCGCTGATCCTGACCGGAGCTGATCGCCCCGCCCGCACCTACCAGCAGATGCGGCGCAATCAGGTACCCTTCATCATCACCTGGAAAAGTACCGGCCGAGAGGATCTGCCGAGCGTCTCGTTCGATAACAGACTGGCGGCCGGGCAGGCGATGAGGTTTCTCTTTGAACGAGGCCACCGCCGTATTGGACTCATCTGCGGCAGAACGGAGGTCAATGATCGGGCCCGCGAGCGCCGGGAAGCATATGAATCCATGCTGAAGGAGCATGGGTTAAGCTTGAACCCAGGACTTGTTCACGAGTGTGATTTCGAATTCGAAGCGGGGCGCCGGGCCATGCAGAAGATGCTATCCCGCCGTGCCCCCCCCACCGCGATATTCTGCGCAAATGATATTCAGGCCATCGGGGCGCTCACTCAGTGTCGTGCTGCTGGAGTTCGAGTTCCAGAAGAGGTGTCTATAATCGGCTTCGACGATCTTCCCATATCGACCTTTGTCGAACCGCAGCTCACAACAGTCAACGTACCCGCTGCCGAGATGGGAAGGCTGGCGGCAGAATCTGTCATAAGACATCTTGCTACGGGCGCCCCTCTCGACTCGATCATCTTACCAACCACTCTCGTCATCAGATCCTCAGCGGGCGCGCTCCGATCAGAGGCGAAATGAATGGGTCTGTGATTACGCTCCTGCCTAGCCGCGCGCGGCGATGGTAGGACCGGTAAGCATGGCAACACTGTTCGCGGCAGCCTCGCGCTGCTCCTGAGGCTGACGCCGCTACCGGGTTTGCCTAGTCGGGTAGCGGATTGCCGTTGTAGAACAAGGCCGCGCCCGGATGATTAGGCACTGGGAGCGGATGGGCAGAGGCATTGGCTGAGTCAATCGGAAGCCCAGCGCGCAGATGCTCGACCGCTGCGGCGATCAGGTAGGCGTGGCGCGCTGCGAATCTCTCTACAGTGACCAGGACGTGCTCACCAAGCGATGATATGGCCCGTAATTGCACCGGTCCGACCGCCCTGTAGACGCCGGTGCCCGCCAGCATCAGAGCGGCCTCAACGCGAGATACCACAGCCACGTCAAGCTGCTCGGTCGCCAGCAAGCTGGCGATACGCACGGAGTCGGTCGCTC
>JAREAF010000256.1 GCA_029240475.1 Rhodospirillales bacterium
TGGCCCTGATCGACCTCGCGCTTGACCCGCTCGGCCACGGCTTTGATCCGGGGCACGTCGGCAACCGAGGTGCCGCCGAACTTCATCACGATGCGGGCCATGGCTGTCCTTCGTCCTGGCGAGAGCGCCGGCCGCCGGGCGGGGCGCGGGCCTTCCATACTGAATCTGCGGCGCCGCGCGCAATGGGCGCGAGCTCCGCAACACGGCGGGGCGACGGCGCGGGCCCGGTGCGACCTTCGGGGTATTCGCACAACCTGCCAAGCGCCTCTTGACCGATCCCTGAATTGGCCCTATTCCTTGGCCAGCGCCGATTTGAGCCATCCAGCTTGCGGGCGCTTAACAAATGCAGCTAAAGCGGGTGCGTCAATCCGCCCGGCTCAGCTGCGGCGGATTTATTGTTGCTGGGATCGGTCCACCCCGACGGACCCGCGGGATTTGAGGGCAGCTTGCGCCGCGTCACCACTGCTAAAGCGCCACGGGACGAACCCCGTGGGCCCAGTTTGAGGGAGGCACGGGAATGACCCGAATCCATGCACCGCATCAAAGGCTTCATCCCGTAACCGCGCCGGCCGAGCAGGAGGCCGCGGAGCTTCCGATGCGCTATTTCCCTGCTTTCCTCGACCTCGCGGGACGCCCCGTCCTGGTGGTCGGCGGCGGCGTGGTCGCCTGGCGCAAGTTCCGCCTGCTGCGGGACGCGGGCGCAAGGGTGACGGTAGTCGCCAAGCACCTGGCCCACGAGTTCGCCGAGACGGGCGAGGAGTCCGGAATCACGGTGATCCGCCGCGGCTTCGCCACGGGCGACGTGCTTGGAAAGGCCCTGGCGGTGGCCGCAACCGACGATCGCGACGTCAACCGGCGCGTGGCCGAGGCCGGAGCCGACGCCGGCGTTCCGGTCAACGTCGTCGACGATGCCGCCCTGTCGAGCTTCATCTTCCCGGCGATCGTGCAGCGCGGCGAGGTCGTGGTCGCGATCTCCAGCTCGGGGGCGGCGCCGGTGCTCGCGCGCCGGCTGCGCGCCAGGATCGAGGAGCTTCTGCCGCAGCGTCTTGGCGCGCTGGCCGCGTTTGCCCGCCGGCTGCGCGAGAGCGTGCGCCGGCGCGTGGGCGATCCTGGCAAGCGGCTGCGGCTCTGGGAGGAAGGCCTCGAGGGTCCCGTGGCCGAGGCGGTGCTTGCCGGTCGCGAGGCGGAGGCCGAGGCGCGCCTGGATGCTCTGATCGCGGACGGCAAGCCGGGCGGCTCGGTCGCCATCGTCGGCGCCGGGCCGGGCGACCCCGACCTGCTCACCTTGAAAGCGCTGCGGCTGATCCAGGGCGCCGAGGTCATCGTCTACGACAAGCTGGTCTCGCCGGCCACGCTCGGCCATGCGCGGCGCGACGCGCAGCTCATCTATGCCGGCAAGTCGCGCGGCAATCACACGGTGCCGCAGGAAGAGATCAATCATCTGATCGCCCATCACGCCCGTCAGGGACGGCGCGTGGTGCGGCTGAAGGGCGGCGATCCTTTCATCTTCGGCCGCGGCGGCGAAGAGCTGAACCATCTGCGCCGGCAGGGCATTCAGGTCGAGGTGGTGCCGGGCGTCACCGCCGCCAGCGCCTGCGCGGCGGCGGCGGCGGTCCCCTTGACCCACCGGGGCAGCGCCGAAGCCGTGGTGCTGGTGACGGGGCAAGGCACGAACGGCGCACCGAAGGTCGACTGGTCGGCGCTGGCCCGCCTCAACCAAACCATTGCCGTTTACATGGGCGTGGCGGCGGCGCCCCGGATCGCCGCCGACCTGATCGAGGCGGGGCTCGATCAGGCGACGCCGGTCGCGGTGGTGGAGAATGCGAGCCTGCCGCAGGAGCGGGCGCTGTTCGGAACCGTCGGATCGCTGCCGGCCGTGATGGCCGAGAATGAGGTGGAGGGACCGGCCGTGATCCTGATCGGCGCGGTCGCCGCCTTGCCCCAGGCCGACGCCTCCGCAGTCTCGACGCCGCTGGCGGGGTGAGCAATGGCCGCCCAAGTGATCACCGCAAACCGGCTCGTGGACGGCGCCGTCGTCTACCTCTCGGCGGACGGGCAATGGGTGCAGAGCCTCGAGGAGGCTTCGGTCGCCGAGGGTGAGGCCGCGGCGGCGGCACTGGTCGCGGCGGGGGATCGCGCGGTCGCCGGGCGGCTCGTGGTCGCGCCCTACCTCATCGAGGTGGACCGGGGTCCGGAAGGGATCCAACCGAGGCGATACCGCGAGCGGCTGCGCGCGACGGGACCGAGCATCCCATTCGGCGGCGGGATGAAGGGCTGAACATGTATCAATACGACGCGCACGACCGTCAGCTCGTCCTCGACCGGGTGGAACAGTTCCGCGGCCAGGTGCAACGCCGCCTATCCGGCGAGCTCAGCGAGGAGGAGTTCAAGCCGCTCCGGCTGATGAACGGCCTCTATCTGCAGCTCCACGCCTATATGCTGCGGATCGCCATCCCCTACGGCACCCTCTCCTCGGCCCAGCTGCGCAAGCTGGCCCATATCGCGCGGCGCTACGACCGGGGCTACGGCCATTTCACCACGCGGCAGAACCTGCAGTTCAACTGGCCGGCCCTCGCCGACACGCCGGACATCCTTGCCGAGCTGGCCGAGGTCGAGATGCACGCCATCCAGACCAGCGGCAACTGTATCCGCAACGTCACCGCCGACCATTTCGCCGGGGCGGCCGCGGGCGAGATCGAGGATCCGCGCATCTGGTGCGAGATCATTCGCCAGTGGTCCACCTTCCATCCGGAATTCTCGTTCCTGCCGCGCAAGTTCAAGATCGCGGTGACCGCGACGGAGCAGGACCGCGCCGCGCTGCGCGTGCATGACATCGGCCTGCGGCTGCTCCGCGACCACGCCGGCCAGCTCGGCTTCGAGGTCATGGTCGGCGGAGGCCAGGGACGCACGCCCGTTCTCGCCAAGACCATCCGCCCGTTCCTTGCGGCCGAGCACCTCCTCTCTTATCTCGAGGCGATCCTGCGCACCTACAACCTGCTCGGCCGGCGCGACAACCTCTACAAATCGCGCATCAAGATCCTGGTGGATTCGGTCGGGCCGGAGGAATTCACGCGGCTCGTCGAAGAGGAATGGCGGCAGATGCCGCACGACCGGATCGACTTGCCGGAAGCGGAGATCCAGCGCATCCGTGCCCATTTCGCCCCGCCGCCCTTCGAGGCTCTGCCGCAGCGCGATGCGGAATTCGAGCTTCGGCGGCGCGGCGACCCGGCCTTCGCGCGCTGGGTGAGGGCGAACGTCTCGCCGCACAAGCAGCCGGGCTATGCGATCGTCACCCTGTCGCTCAAGCCGCATGGCGGCATCCCGGGGGACGCGACCGCCGAACAGATGGACGCCGTCGCCGACCTTGCCGACCGCTACAGCTTCGGCGAGATCCGCGTGACGCACGAGCAGAACCTGGCGCTGGTCCATGTGCGCCAACGGGATCTAGGCGCGCTGTGGCATTCACTGGCGGAGCTTAACCTCGCCACGCCCAATGTCGGGCTGGCGACCGACATCATCGCCTGCCCGGGGCTGGACTATTGCAGCCTGGCCAACGCGCGCTCGATTCCGGTGGCGCAGCGAATCTCGCTGGCGCTCCAGGATCTCGATCGCCTCACCGGAGTGGGCGAGCTGAAGATCAAGATCTCCGGCTGCATCAACGCCTGCGGCCACCACCATGTCGGCCATATCGGCATCCTCGGCGTCGACAAGAAGGGCGAGGAGTTCTACCAGATCACGCTGGGCGGCAGCGCCGACGAGACCGCCTCGCTCGGGGAGATCGTCGGCCCGGCCTTCTCGAGCGAGCGCGTCGTCTGGGCCGTGGAGACCATCATCGCCACTTATCTGAGCCTCCGGCGCGGGCCGGAGGAGCGCTTCCTCGACGCCTACCGCCGCATCGGTCCCGATCCATTCAAGGAGGCCCTCTATGCCGCTCATTGACAGCGATGGCCGCACCCTGTCCGATCCATGGCGACTGCTGGCCGAGGGGGAAGACATCCCGGAGCTCGGTCCGGTGCTCGTTCCGCTCCGCCGCTGGCTGGCGGAACGCGACCGCCTGCTGGCCAGGTCCGAACCCGTGGGCGTTCTCCTGCAGAGCAGCGAGGGTCCCGCCGATCTCTCGGGCGATCTGCGCAGAGTGAGCCTGATCGCCCTGGAGTTTCCGAAATTCACCGACGGCCGGCCCTACAGCACCGCGCGGCTTCTGCGGGAGCGCTACGGCTATGCCGGAGAGCTGCGCGCGACCGGGGCGGTGCTGCGCGACCAGCTGCAGTTTCTGAGGCGGTGCGGATTCGACAGCTTCGAAGTTGAGAACAGAGAGGCAGGCGACGCAATCGCCGAGGCCTTCCGGGAAATCTCGGTATCCTATCAGGCTGCTGCCGATGAAGCGCCGCGCGCAGCCGATGTCAGGCGCGGCGAGCGCACCGGCTACGAACAGTCGAAGGTCTGCGCCGGGTTCTGGGCCTATTGAAGCCAGTCGCAATCCGCTCAGCGCGCCGCGCGCCGCTCTGGTCCGAGCTTGGTCGGCAGGTCTAGACTAGGGCGCGATGCGCGCTTCCCCTTCCGCCGCCAGTAGCGGCACCGTCGATCCGGCCGAAATCCGGCGTTTCGCCGCCCTCGCCGAGGAGTGGTGGTCGCCGGACGGCAAGTTCCGCCCCCTCCACGCCTTGAACCCGATCCGTCTCGCCTTCATCCGCGAGCAGGCGGTGCGGCGCTTCGGGCTCGATCCCGCGCGCAGATCGCCGCTCGAAGGGCTGGACGCCATCGATATCGGCTGCGGCGGAGGTTTGCTGGCCGAGCCCGTGCGGCGCATGGGCGCGCGGCTGATCGGGCTCGATGCCGACGCCGAGGGCCTGGCCGTCGCGCGACATCACGCTTCCGAGGTCGGGCTCGAGATCGACTACCGGCTCGGCTCGGCGGAGGAGCTCGCCGCTTCCGGCGCCCAGTTCGATCTCGTGCTGGCCATGGAGATCCTGGAGCATGTCGCCGACCGCGACGCATTCCTCGACGCCTGCGCCGCGCTCACCCGGCCCGGCGGGCTCTTCATCGCGGCGACCTTGAACCGCACGGTCAAGGCCTTCGCCCTGGCGGTGGTCGGGGCGGAGTATCTCCTGCGGTGGCTGCCGGCCGGAACGCATGACTGGCGCAAATTCGTCAGGCCCTCGGAGCTGGCCTCGGGCCTCCGGCGCAATGGGCTTCAGGTCGAGGCGCTGACCGGCGTCGCCTACGACCCGATCTCGGGGACGTGGCGCCTGTCGCCGGACCTGGACGTCAACTACATGCTCGCGGCTTCGAAGGCGGCGTGATGGCTACCAGGTCTAAGCCCACCCCCCTCCCTGACCCTTCCCCGCAAAGGGGGAGGGGAAGGACGATCGTGCGGCACCGCTTTTCTTCTCCCTCCCCCTCGACGGGGGAGGGCTGGGGTGGGGGTGACCGGCGTAACGTC
>JAREAF010000257.1 GCA_029240475.1 Rhodospirillales bacterium
TCTGCCGTGCCTCCCGGACGATCACCTCCCCGGGACACCCCGGAACGCGCAACGCCTCGTGCTCCGGGCCCGCTCGCCGCTGGGATCCGCGGTCGACGTGGTCGCGAGGCTGGGCACGGCCGTCACCCTCGCCGCCCTGCTGGTGGTGACGGCGACGGCGTTCGGCGCCGTCGACGGCGAACCGATGCCGACGGGAGCCGCGACGGCATGCCGGACGCATGGCGACCCTGATGCACAGCCTCGCCCCGGGCCTGTTCGAGCGGACCATGGCCCGCCAGGTCGACCGCAAGCACTTCCAGAGGCTTCCCGCCGCGCCCGATTCCGGCAATGTGCTGGCGCCGGTCGGAGAGGGCGCCCATGTCCATGGCGGCTGGCGCCGGTCGGGCCTCAGCTGGTCCAAGGTGGCGCTCTACGGCGGCTTGGCGGCGGTGCCTCTGCTGCTGGTCTGGAGGAACCGCCGCGCCGCCGAACCGCGGCCGCTCGGCCTGCCGTTCTGACGCGGCAACGGGCACCCGCCCAGGGCGTTGGGCTCCCGTCAGGATGCGAGCCGGGAGAAGGTCATGAAGATTCGCGACGTGATGACGCGCAAGCCCGAGGTGGTGCGCCCGCAAGCGACCATCCAGGATGCAGCGCGCAAGATGGACGAGCTCAATGTCGGCGCCCTGCCGGTCTGCGACGGCGAGCGCCTGTTGGGCATGATCACCGACCGGGACATCACCGTGCGCGCGACCTCGGCGGGCAAGGCTCCGGCCGATTGCCGGGTCGAGGAGGTGATGACCGCCGAGGTGGACTGGTGCTACGAGGACGACAGCGTCGCCGATGCCGCCGAGAAGATGTCGAAGCGGCAGATCCGGCGGCTGCCGATCGTCGACCGCGACAAGCGGCTGGTCGGCATCGTCGCGCTCGGCGATCTCGCCACCGACCTCGACAAGCCCAAGAAGGTCGCCGCCACGCTCGAGAAGATCTCCGAGCCCTCGCGGCCGGACCGCGCCGGCCGGTCGGAAGCGGCCGACTAGGGCGGCGCTCCGATCAGCGCGTCGCCACCGCGACGCCGGCGCCGATCATGAGCGTGCCGGCGCCGCGGTTGAGCCTGCGCATGCTGCGCTGGCTCTGGAACAGCCTTCGTGCGCGCGCCGCGAGCGTGCAGTAGCCGAGCATCACCAGGAACAGCACGGTCGAGACCACCGCGACGGCGAGCGCGATGTCGGCGGCATCCAGCCGCGTCACATCGATGAAGCTCGGCAGGAAGGCGGCGTAGAACAGGATCGCCTTCGGGTTGCCCAGCGTGAGCACGAGCCCGCCGAGGCTGGTGCGCCAGAAGCCGCGCCCCTCCGCCGGAACCGCGCCGACCGGAACCGGCTCGCTGCGCCACAGCTTGATGCCGAGCCAGACCAGGTAGGCGCCGCCCGCGATCTTCACGATCACGAAGAGCTCGCCCATGGTCTCCGCCACCGCGGCAAGGCCGAATATCGCGAGCAGCAGCAGCACGACGTCGCCCACCAGCATGCCGGCGGTGAATGTGAGCGCCGGCCCGAGACCGGAGGCGAGCGCGCGCGCCACTCCGGCGAAGACGCCAGGCCCTGGGGTGATGCCGAGCACGAAAACGGCCCCGGCAAGGGCGAGGATGGTCGGCAAGGTCATGCGAAGGCTCCGGGCGAAAGGCGGCGCATCCTGCCATCCCGCAAGCGCGCGCGGAAGGGCAGGGCGGTTCCAAGTCGCGTGCGCGGAGCGCTTGCGGTAGCGTTCGAGGCGGAGAGCTGAAGGAGCCGAACCGATGAGCTTCCTCGACCGCGTCCGGGCCTGCCACGGTTTCCGCCCCAGCGAGTTCCGCCGCTTCGTCGTCGCCGGCGCGCCTGTGGGCTGGGTTCTGCCGGCTTTCGCCGAGGCGTTGCGGCCACACCGCGAAGTCTTCTCGGTCAGCGAGACCGAGGTGCGGCTGTCCGACGCGTTGCGCGATTTCGAGGCGCGGACCCAGGCCGTGCATCGGGTCCTGGAAGAGCTGGTCCGCACCAAGGTCCTGCGCAAGCTGCGGCGCGAGGCCTATCCGGTCGGGACCGGCTGGGGCCGCGAGCCGTTGCTGACGGTCGACCGCGCGGTGGTCCCGCTGTTCGGAATCGAGGCCTACGGCATCCACGTCAATGGCATCGTCCGCACCAATGACGGGCTGAAGCTCTGGGTCGGGCGGCGGGCCAGGGACAAGGCGACCGCGCCCGGCAAGCTCGACCATCTGGTCGCGGGCGGCCATCCGCACGGCATCAGCCTCGCCGACAATCTCGTCAAGGAGGCCCAGGAGGAGGCGAACATCCCCGAGGCGCTGGCGCGCAAGGCCGTGCCGGCGGGCGCGGTCAGCTACCGGCTGCGCAACGAGGAGGGGCTGCGCAACGACATCCTCTTCATCTACGACCTCGAAGTGCCGGAGGAGTTCAGCCCTCGGAACACCGACGGCGAGGTCGAGGAGTTCTTCCTCTGGCCCGTCGGGCAGGTGATGCAGGTCCTCCGCGACACGGACGAGTTCAAGTTCAACGTCGCGCTGGTGCTGGTCGATTTCCTGATCCGGAACGGGCTCATCGCGCCCGACGATCCCGATTACGAGGCGCTGGTGCATGGCCGCGTGCGCGGCTGGGGCGAGGGCTAAGTTTCGGGAAAACCGGCGCGCGCCCGCACCTCGGAGGCGCTCACGCCCGCAGCGCGCAGCGCGCGCAGTGCGAGCGCGCCATGGCGCTTGGAGAGGCGCTGCCCCGTCTCGTCCGTCAGCAGCGGGTGATGGTGATAGGCCGGCTCCGGCAGGCCGAGCAGCGCCTGCAACAGCCGGTGCACATGCGTGGCCGGCAGCAGGTCCTCGCCGCGCGTCACCAAGGTCACGCCCTGCAGCGCATCGTCGAGCGTGACCGCGAGATGGTAGCTCGCGGGCGTGTCCTTGCGCGCCAGCACCACATCGCCAAGGAGGAACGGATCGACCGCCATCGTCCCATGCGCACGGTCCGTGAACCGTAACGGGCCGGTCCGCCGTCCCGCTTCGCCGGCGTCGAGCCGGAGCGCATAGCTTCGCCCTTGCTCGATCTGGGCCCGCCGCTCCACGGAGGGCAGAGACCGGCAGGTGCCGGGGTAGACGCCATGCTCGAGCCCGTGCGGAGCCTGGCCGGCGGCGGCGATCTCCGCGCGCGTGCAGAAGCAGGGATAGAGCAGGCCCTCGCCATCGAGCTGCCCGAGCGCGGCGGCGTAGTCCGCGAAATGCGCGGCTTGGCGGCGGACCGGCCGCTCCCAGTCGAGCCCGAGCCAGGCGAGGTCCTCATGGATCGCCGTCTCGAACTCCGGCCGGGCGCGGCTGCGGTCGATGTCCTCGATCCGCAGCAGGAAGCGACCGGCTTGCCTCTTGGCCTTGGTCCAGGCAAAGAGGGCCGAATGAGCATGACCCAGGTGAAGCCAGCCCGTGGGGCTGGGCGCAAAGCGCGTGACGGTCTGAAGCGAGCCCATGACGGAGCCCAGCATGTAGGGCAAGCCGCGCGCGCGGGCAATCGGCGCGCCGATGCCGGGCTCGTCGCGCTGGCCGAGCTTGCCCGCCGCGATGCCGATATCGCCAAGGCTTGGGCGCAGGTCGGCGACCCGCCGCCGCGCCGCCGGCCCAAAGGGTTCCCCGCGCTCGTCGGCTCCATCGTCGGCCAGCAGGTCTCCGCGGCGGCCGCGCGGGCCATCTGGGCGCGCCTTCTCGCGGCAGGGCCTCTCACGCCCGAGCGGTTCGTCGCCCTCACCGACGACGAGCTGCGCGCGATCGGCCTCAGCCGGCAGAAGATCCTCTATGCGCGCGGCATCGCGGAGGCGATCGTCGGCGGCGAGCTCAATTTCCGCCGGCTGCACCGGATGGGCGACGAGGAGGCCATCGCCGAGCTGGTGCGGCTCAATGGGATCGGCCGCTGGACGGCGGAGATCTATCTCCTGTTCGGGCTGCAGCGGCTCGACATCTGGCCGGCCGACGATCTCGGCTTGCAGGTCGGGGTGCAGCGGCTGAAGCGGCTGGACAGTCGGCCGGGCCGCGCCGCGCTCGTGGAGATCGCCGAGCCCTGGCGGCCCTGGCGCGGCGTTGCCGCCCGCTTCCTGTGGCATTACTACCACGTCACCGGCCGGCGCGACGACCCGGCCCCGATCCAAGGATGAGCTGTGCATGGAGCTGACCGGACCCCGCCTCGAACCCGTCGGCGGCGGCCCCGCCACTTCGGCGGTGCTGCTGCTGCACGGCTATGGGGCCGACGGCAACGACCTGATCGGCCTGGCGGCCGAATGGGCCCCCGCGCTGCCGGACACGCTCTTCTACTCGCCGCACGCGCCCTTCCCATGCGAGGCCTCGCCCTTCGGGCGGCAGTGGTTCGGCTTCCAGGACAAGCCCCGCCATCTGGTGGCGGTCGAGGTCGCGACCGCGGCTCGGGTGATCGATCAGGCCACCGACGCGCTGTTGAAGGAGCTCTCCCTCCCGCCGGGCAAGCTGGCCCTCGCCGGCTTCTCCCAAGGGGCGATGATGTCGCTCCATGTCGGCTTGCGCCGGGGGGAGGCGGTGGCCGGCATCCTCGGCTATTCGGGCCTGCTGATGGCCCCGGAGCTGCTCGGCGCGCATCTGAAGTCCAAGCCGCCGGTCCTGCTCATCCATGGCGATGCCGACACGGTGGTCCCGTCCGCCTCCTTGGGCGAGGCGGAGGCGGCGCTGAAGCGGCACGGGGTGCCGGTCGAAACCGCGATGCGGCCGGGCCTCGCCCACGGCATCGACCCTCACGGGCTGGCCCTGGGGCAGAAATTCCTGCGGAGGGTACTCAAATAGGCTGCGGCAGCCGCTCAGCCTCGGCCGGCGTTGATCCCGCAAACCCAGTTGGGCATTCGAGGGCGACGCCATGGCCCGCTTCATCGCCGTCCTGCTGCTGCTCCTGACCGCAGCCCCCGCCAAGGCCGAGGGCATCGCGGCTTCCGACCAGGCGGCCATCGCCGCCGTCATCCGCGACCAGATCGCCGCCTTCCGGGTGGACGACGCCAAGCGCGCCTTCGGCTATGCCTCGCCGGCGATCCAGGCGAAGTTCGGCACGCCCGAGGAGTTCCTGGACATGGTGCGGAGCGGCTATGGCCAGGTCTACCGGGCCCGCGAGGTGACCTTCCGGGACATCGCCGTCGAGCAGGGCGTGCCGGTGCAGGCGGTCGAGATCCGCGGCGCCGACGGGACCGGCGTGCTCGCCCTCTATTTCATGGAGCGGCAGCCCGACGGCAGCTGGAAGATCAACGGCGTCATCATTGCCGAGCTGCCCGAGCGCATGGCCTGAAAGCGCCGCCGGACATTGCCGCCCGGGCCGCCTCCGGGCTAAAGAAGCGGCCGGGGCAAGAGTGGGGGTCCGGCATGACGGCCAGCGCGCAGAAGACATTCCCGGTCACCTGGGACGAGCTGCACCGCAACGCCAAGGCGCTGG
>JAREAF010000258.1 GCA_029240475.1 Rhodospirillales bacterium
TATACGGTGGAGAGCCTTGAGGACGGTGACTTCTATATCACCAACGATCCTTACTCGGGCGGGCAGCACCTGCAGGACGTGTTCATTTATTCGCCGATCTTCGTCGAGGGCGAGCTCGTCGCCTTCGCCGGCACGGTCGCCCACCATCTCGACCTCGGCGGCGGCAATCCGGGCCTCACCACGGAGGCGGTCGACGTCCACGCCGAAGGGCTGATCATCCCGCCGACCCGCTACAGCTTCGCGCGGGACTGGGAGGGTAGGGGCCCGCTGCGCCGGCTCATCGCGGCGAACATCCGCGTGCCGGACCAGACCATCGGCGATTTCGACGCCCAGTTCGCGGCGAATGCGGTCGGCGCCGAGCGCGTGCGCCAGCTCTGCCAGCGTTACGGCGCGGAGACGGTTCGCGCCTCGATGTCGGAGCTCATCGACTATTCGGAGCGGCGCTTCCGCGCGGCGCTGGCCGAGATCCCGGACGGCACTTATCACGGCCAGGACGCGGTCGACGACGACGGCCTCTCCGACACGCCGCTCACCGTCAAGGCCGCGGTCACGATCAAGGGCGACAGCATATCGGTCGATTTCGACGGCACCTGCGCGCAGGTGCGGCGCAACCTGAACTGCCCCTTCGCCTCGACCATCTCCGCGGCGCTCACCGCAATCAAGGCGTCGCTCACGAGCGCCGACATTCCCTTCAACGAGGGAGTCAAGCGGCCGATCAAGATCACGGCGCCGCCGGGCTGCCTCGTCAACCCGACCTATCCGGCGCCGGTGCGCGCGCGGATGGAGGCGGCCTATCGCAGCTTCAACGCGGTGCTGAAGGCGCTCGCCCAGGTCGCGCCGGACAGGGTGATCGCCGGCGGCAACGATACCACCCTCGTCACCTCGATCTCGCATCTCAACGCCGGCAAGTATCGCGTCTATCTCGAGGTCTATGGCGGCGGCTACGGCGCCTCGCCGCGGCAGGACGGGTGCGATGCCGTCGACTCGCCGCTCTCGAACTGCACGAACACGCCCGTCGAGGCGACGGACATGGATTTCGAGCATTTCCGGCTCACCGGCTACGGGCTCATTCCGGATTCTTGCGGGCATGGCCGGCATCGCGGCGGGCTCGGCTTCTTCCGCCGGTTCGAGGTGCTGAAGGACCAGGTCAATTTCGCGATCTATGCCGATCGCTTCCGCCTCGCGCCCTATGGTCTCTTCGGCGGCAGCGACGGGCAGCGCGCCCGCTGCGAGGTGGTGCGCGGTGGCAAGACCATCCCGGTCAAGAGCAAGGACGGGATGGAGCTGCGCAAGGGCGACATCCTGACCCTCTACACCGCCGGCGGCGGCGGCTTCGGGCCGATCGCCGAGCGCGATCCGAACGCGGTCCTGCGCGACGTAAGGCAGGGCTATCTCACGGCGGAGACCGCCCGGCGCGTCTATGGCGTCAGCGCCTGAGCCGGCTGTGTCGGGGCTCAGCGTCGGGATCGACATCGGCGGCACCTTCACCGACGTGATCTGCGTCGGCGGCGCCGATACGCACATCATGAAGGTGCCCTCGACGCGCGCCGACCCGAGCCAGGCGGTGCAGGCGGCGCTCGATCGGCTCGCCGCCGAGCACGGCGTCCCTGCCGCTTCGATCGAGCGCTTCTGCCATGGGACGACCGTAGCGACGAACGCGGTCATCGAGCGCAAGGGCGCGCGCGTCGGCCTGATCGCGACCGAAGGCTTCCGCGATATCATCGAGATCGGCCGGCAGATGCGCCGGCAGATGTACGATCTGCGGCTTAAGCCCGAGACGCCGGGCTGGCTTGCCCCGGGCGCCCGGCGCGTCGAGGTGCGTGAGCGGATCTCGGCAAAGGGCGACATCGTCCAGCCGCTCGACGAGGATTCCATGCGCGCGGCCGTCGAGCGCCTGCTCGCCGAGGGCGTCGACGCGATCGCGGTCTCCCTCCTCTTCGCCTTCCTCAACCCCGTCCATGAGCGCCGCATCCGCGACCACATCGCCGCTGTCGCGCCGCATGTCGCGGTCTCGCTCTCGAGCGAGGTCGACCCGGCGTTCCGGGAATACGAGCGCACGGTGGTGACGGCGCTCGACGCCTATGTGAAGCCGCGCGTCGACCGCTATCTCGGCCAGATGGCCGATCATCTCGCCGCATCGGACGTTCCTGCCTCGCTCCAGATCATGCAGTCCCGCGGCGGGCTTGCCGCCGCCGAGGTCGCGCGCGAGCGGCCGGTGCGGCTCTTCCTCTCCGGGCCAGCCGCCGGCGTGCTCGGCGGCTCGGCGGTCGGGGCGCTCGCCGGCTTCGAGAACCTCATCACCATCGATGTCGGCGGCACCTCGAGCGACATCGCACTCGTCGAGCGCGGACGCACGCTCCTGCGCGCGGACATGAATGTCGACGGCTATCCCGTCCGCGTGCCGACGGTCGACGTGACCTCGCTCGGCGCGGGCGGCGGCAGCATCGCCTGGGCCGATAGCGGCGGCGGGTTGCGCGTCGGGCCGCATTCGGCCGGCGCCGAGCCGGGGCCGGCCTGCTATGCGGCGGGCGGCGCCGAGCCGACCGTCACCGACGCCTCGGTGACCCTCGGCTATCTCGATCCGAATTATTTCGCCGGCGGCTCGCTCAAGCTCGATCGCGGCCTCGCGGAGACGGCGATCCGCGAGCGCATCGCGGCGCCGCTTGCGTTCGGGCTCGTCGAGGCGGCGCTCGGGATCCACCGCGTTGTGAATGCGCAGATGGCGGACGGCATCCGGCTCGTCTCGGTGAAGCGCGGCTTCGACGCGCGCGAATTCGTCCTCGTCTCGCTCGGCGGCGGCGGCGGCATCCACGCGACGGCGCTTGCCGAGGAGCTCGAGATCGACCGCGTGCTGGTGCCGCGCTTCCCCGGCGTGCTCTCGGCGGCCGGGCTCCTTGCGGCCCCGATCGAGCACGAGCGGTCCTGCGCCTATCACGCGCCCGTTGCGGATGCCTCGGTCGCGGCGATCCGCGAGGCCTGTGACGCGCTCGACCGCGGCGCGGCGGCACTGATGGAGCGCGAGCATGTGCAGGGTCTGACGGTTCATCGGCGCTATGCCGCCGACATGGCCTATGTCGGGCAGAGTCATCTCATCGAGGTCGGCCTCGATTTCGAAGCCGACGATCCCCTGGACGCGCTCTATCGCGATTTCGAGGCGGCGCATGAACGGATCAACGGCCACGCGACGGGCGCGCCGGCGAAGATCGTCAACCTGCGCGCGATCCACCGTGCAGATCTGCCAGGGCTCGATTTCGGCGGCCGCGCCGGCGCGGAGCCAGGCCGCTCCTTGAAGGCGCATCGCGAGGTCCATTTCGCCGGCTTGCCCGCGGCGGTCCGGACGGAGATCCATGACCGCGGGCGGATCGCCGCCGGAGAGACGATCGCGGGACCCGCGATCATCGAGCAGGACGACACGACGACCCTCCTGCCGCCGGGCTGGACGGCCCGCGTCGTGAGCGGCGCGGCGCTGCTTCTCGAACGGGCGCGCGCCTCATGAGCGGCGACCGCTTCGACCCGATCACGCTCGAGGTGATCCGCAACCGCCTCGACGTCATCGCCGAGGAGATGCAGACGACGCTCCTCAAGAGCTCCTGCTCGCCGATCGTGAAGGAGGGGCTCGACGCTTCCGCGAGCCTCTTCACGCTCGACGGCACGACGCTCGCCCAGGCCTGCGCGATCCCGATCCATCTCGCGACCTTGATCCCGTCGGTCGCGGAGATCCGCCGCGTCTTTCCGCCCGAGACCATGCAGGACGGGGACATCTACCTCCTCAACGACCCTTATTGCGGCGGCACGCATCTCCCCGACATCGCGGTCGTCATCCCAGTCTTCGCGCGCGGGCGCCTCCTCGCGCTCGCCGCGACCATGACCCACCACCAGGACGTCGGCGGCCTCGCGGCGGGCTCGGTGCCGACGAACGCGACCGAGATCTTCCAGGAGGGCTTGCGCATTCCGGCGATCCGCTGGGCCCGGCGCGGAGCGTTCGATCCGATGATCACTGCGATCCTGCGCCAGAACGTGCGCATCCCGGACATCTTCATGGGCGATCTCCACGCTCAGGTCGCCGCCTGCCGGATCGCCTGCATCCGCCTGCAGCAGACGGCGGAGAAATATGGCCACAACAGCCTGATGAGCGCCTTCGGGCTCCTGATCGAGCGCGCCGAGACGATGACGCGCGCGGCGCTGCGCGAGATCCCGCCGGGCACCTACCGCCATGTCGACTGGCTCGACAATGACGGCATCGAGCTCGACCGGCGGCTGCGCGTCGAGGTCGCGGTGACGGTGGCCGGCGGCGAGACATCCATTTCGACCTCACCGGCACGAGCCCGCAGGCGCGCGGCCCCGTGAATTGCGTGCCGTCGGGCAGCCTCGCCGCTGCCTGCTTCGCCGTGAGGGCGGTGACCGACCCGTCGATCCCGAACAATGGCGGCTGCTTCCGTCCGATCAGCCTCACCTTGCCGGAGGGCAGCCTCGTCAACCCGCGCTCGCCGGCGCCGGTGAACGCGCGCTCGGCGACGATCAAGCGGATCACCGGCTGCATGCTCTCGGCGCTCGCGACGGTGCTGCCGGAGCGGGTGCCGGCGCCCTCCGCCGGCGAGCTCCTGGTGATGGCTTTCGGCGGGCGGCGGCGCGACGGCGCGCCCTTCGTCACCGGCGAGCTCCTCGGCGGCGGGAGCGGGGCCGGGCGCGGCTTCGACGGCGTCGACGCGATCGAGACCGACGCGACGAACTGCATGAACCTGCCCGCCGAGGCGATGGAGCTCGAGGCGCCGATCCGGATAAGGCGCTGGTCGCTCTGCGCCGATTCCGGCGGCGCCGGCGAGTTCCGCGGCGGGCTCGGCCAGCTCAAGGAGTACGAGATCCTCGACGACCTCGACGGCGCGCTGTCCTTCTCGCATCGCGGCGAGCGCCATGTCGTGGCGGCATCCGGCATGGCCGGCGGCGGCGACGGGGCGAAGGCGCGCTCGGTCATCCATCGCCGCGACGGGAGCACCGTCGAGATCCCCTCGAAGATGGTGACCGAGCTTTCGCCTGGCGACCGCGTGATCATCGAGACCGCGGGCGGCGCCGGCTGGGGACCGCCGGCCCGTCGATCGCGCGAGGCGCTTGCGGCGGACATCGCAAATGGCAAGGTGAGCACTGCAGAAGCAAGGCGCCTCGACGACGGCGCATGACCGGACGCAGTCCGGCACAGGGGGCAAGGATGATCGAACGGGCAATCTGGGGCCTGGCCTATGCCTTTGCGCTCGTCGCGGGCGTCAGCATCGTGCTGATGATGCTGCAGACGGTGACGGACGTGTTCATGACGAATGTGTTCGGCCGCCCGATCGAGGGCAACCTCGAGATCAGCTCGATCTATCACATGGTCCTGGTGGTGTTCCTGCCGCTCGCGCTCGTGGAGCTGCGGCACGAGAACATCAGCGCCGACATCCTC
>JAREAF010000259.1 GCA_029240475.1 Rhodospirillales bacterium
GCGACCGGATCACTGACGGAGTAAGGGTGATCCAGCGGGAGACGTCATGAGTTCCCCTTATGCGCCGTTTGGTGCCAGCGATCGGCGCAAAAACCGAGGGGCTGTGCCGCGCATTCCCGACACTTAGGATCCGATGCGGGACTGACCGCGAGCCTCTCGGGTCTGTTCGGCATCGCTCCCAAGGACGAGCTCGAAGGGATGCTCGCCGTCCAGCTGTTCGCAGGCCACAACACGGCGATGGAATGCTATCGCCGCGCTATGCTCTCGGAGCATACCTGCATGAGCGAAATTTGATCAGGGTCAAGGACCGCCCGCCGCGCCGCTGGTATGGTACTTATCAAAGCTGAGAAACGCTCGGCTCCTGGGCCTGTCGCATGTGGACGGCCTTTGAAGCGTCAATCCACACTTGCGGAGCGCCCGAACTCGAGCAGCGCCCCAGCGAAGGCTGTGGTGCGATCATGAAGGCGCACCCTATGGGGGCGAAAAGAGCGTCAGAGCATAAGAACATCGAGGGAGTTGCACGATGGGAATCACCCCGAAAGAAAAAGAGTTGGCTGCGGTAGGGATCGCGGTTGCAACGGGATGCAAGCCTTGCACCGACTTCCATGTGAAAAAGGTGCGCGAGTCCGGTGCATCGGACACAGAAATAAGGCAGGCGATGACGGATGCTGTTTCAGTACGCCGCAGCGCTACCGACACAATGGAGGATTATGGGTTCGCCCGCCTCGGGGGCAACAACCCGACGAATGGGCGCCAGGATGGAGACACGACGGATCGGGTGCGAGAGCTCGTGTGTATCGGCGCTGCGTTTGGCGTCAACTGCGTCTCCAGCCTGAAGACTCATTTGAAGGCGGCCGAGAGAGTGGGGATCTCGCACGAAGACATCGGCGCAATCATAAAGCTTTCCGCCTTCATCAAGGGGAAGGCGGCCTCGCATGTGGAGCACTTGGCCGAGAGCTTGGAGAAGCCCGAAGCAGTGTACGAGAAGGCAGTCAGCGCCTGCTGCTGAACACGGATCAAAGCGAGCGAGGCGTAAGACGAGGTCTCCGGCCGCACTCGCCCAGACTGTAGTCGGCGCTCCGAGGGGCGGCTGTTCACCCGAAAACAGCCGCTCCCTTAGGACGTTCAATCGAAGAACGGCGGCCCGGCAATCACCATACTTGCCCGACTCCGTGGGTCCGGGGAGTTTGCGTTTGCGGGCGCCAAGTGCCGCTGCTGCTGGAATCCCCCACCGGCGGAGATGCGCGGCGTACCGCGCCCCTGGAGCTGCTCCCGCCTCCGCTCTGTCCCGAAGCAACTCTGCAACGGCACAGCGGCAGGCCCTGTGCGGTCTACCCTCACCTGGCGCGCTGCGCAAAGAATAACCTGATCGCCTGGAATCGACTCTGACGCGCAACAGGCTCCGCATCCATCATGGGGTGTGCAAATTCCGCGTTCTCAAGCACGACGGCGCCGCGGCTTTTCGCAACTTCGGCAAGCTCGCGCCAGTCGTCAGGCGGAACCACGGCGTCGCGGCGGCCGAAGATGAAGGCCAGTCGCGAGGTGTCTTGCGGCACGTTCCGGACGGGATCGAACCGCTGCGGACAGCCGTAATTGGAAACCCGGCTCGGTGTCGAATCGATAAGGGCGGCATCAAACTCGACACCCGCGCCGATCGCGCTGAGCAGGAAGACCCCGCCGATCGACATGCCATAGAGAAAGCGGTTCGCGTAGCCGAGCTCGTTCAAATGCTCGATGAGCTGGATCTGATCGGAGCGGATGGCGAAGAAACGGCTCCTGCCCTCCGAGAGACCGTAACCTCGGTAATCGTAAATGTAGACGTCGAACCCCTCGACCTGCAGGAACTGAAACTCGGCCAGGACCTGATCCGCCAGCATGGCATTGCCGAGAGCGATCAGCACATAACCGCGCGGGCCGTTTGCAGACGCCCGAAGCCTATAGCCGCCCAGCTTGCGGCGGTCCCTGGTCGTGAATGCCACTGGCTCGAGGCCGTGCAGGCCGGCCACGCGACTGGCGTCCGGCCGGCCCGCCATGAGGTGGTACAGGGTGGAGAGCAGCCGCTCGGTCCAGGCGCCGCAAACCGATTGCGCCTCGAGATAGCCGGGCGGCCCTTCCTGGGCGGCCTCGCCGACGATCTGCTTCTCCTCAACCAAATCCCGCCCGCTTGCCTTTTCGCAGGCGCCGGGGAAAAGGATTAGAGGAAGCAGGATAAGCCGCTGGCAAAGGAGCCGAACCGTACAGGAGCCCATGAATGTCGGTTTGCTTCAGCAGCAGCCATCCTACATCGAACGCAGCGTTTCAGAAGCTCCGCAGTCGGCTCGACACCTGCGCCTTGGCGAGAGCCTTCGCCTTGCCTTAAGCTCGTGCAGGGCCGGTCGCGACGGGATCGTCGGCTGCCGGTCGGGGCATTCACATGACCGATGCCGTCATCGAGTGCAGGGACGTCTGGAAGCTGTTCGGGTCCCGCGCCGACGCCGCCCTGGCCGCAATGCGCAATCAGGGGCTCGACAAGTCCGAAATCCTCAAGCGGTTCGATTGCGTCGTTGGAATCGCGGCGGTCGATCTCCTTATCCGCCGCGGCGAGATTTTCTGCATCATGGGGCTGTCCGGCAGCGGAAAATCCACGCTGGTGCGGCAGATAAATCGGCTGATCGAGCCGACGGCGGGGCAGATCATCGTCGATGGCGAGGATATCGGCGCCAAGAGCATGTCCGAACTGCGACGGCTGCGCTCCGAGAAAATGGGCATGGTGTTCCAGAACGTCGCGCTGCTCCCGCACCGCACGGTGCGCGAGAACATCGCCTTCGGCCTGGAGCTGCGCGGCTGGGCCAAGGAGGAGCGGCTCGCCGTTGCCGAGGAGAAGCTCTGCCTGGTCGGGCTCGAGGGCTACGGCGATCGCTATCCCCACCATCTCTCGGGCGGGATGCAGCAGCGCGTGGGCCTCGCGCGCGCGATGGCAGCCGATCCGGACATCCTCCTGATGGATGAGCCCTTCAGCGCCCTCGACCCCCTCATCCGCCGTCAGCTGCAGGACCAGTTTCTGGAGCTGTCCGCCCGGCTGCGCAAGACGACCGTGTTCGTCACCCATGATCTGGACGAGGCGATCCGGCTCGGCGACCGCATTGCCATCATGCGCGACGGGCGCATCGTGCAGGTCGGCACGCCCTCCGAAATCGTGCGCGGTCCGCGAGACGCCTATGTCGCCGATTTCGTGAAAGGCGTGTCGCGGCTGAACCTGGTCTTGGCCGGCGAGATCATGGAACCGATTCCCGCTGGCGCCGGCAACGGCTCGCTCGATCTGAGCCGCTGGCCGCGGGCCGACGTGTCGGACGATCTCAACAGGCTCGTCGGCCTCGCTGCGACGACCGAGGAACCCATACTGATTGTCGCCGACGGCCGCGAGGTGGGCTTGGTGACCAAGCGCCGACTTTTGCGCAGCATCCAGGGAAACGGCTGAGATGATCGAGACCGCCGCGCAATCCAAACCTCTGGCCGCCTTCGCCGAGCACAACGCCGACTACTATGCGCGCGCCTTCGAGGCGATCACGCGCCGGCGCCAGCGCCTCACCGTCAATCTGGCGGCGCTTGCGGCGGGCCCGCTCTGGGCGGCGGCGCGGCGATTGTGGAGCCTCTACTGGTTCGGGCTCATAGGCGAGCTCGTCGCGATCATCATGGTGCTCCGCGCCTCGCTGTTCTCCTCTGAGGAACGGCCGGGCAGGGGAGGGGTCATGCTGTTCGGGCTTGCGCTCTTTGCCGTAGTCCGGCTGGGCCAGGCGCTTGCCGCCAACTCGGCCTATCTGCGGCGCTACGAGCGCTGGCGGGTCGACCAGCGGGTCGCCGGCGGTTTCGGCGGCCAGCCGCTCCTGGTCGGGGTCCTGTTGATGCTGGCGATCTACCCACTCACGATCTACCGGTTCTGCAGCGAACAGGTTGCGCCGTCTCTGGCCTCCTTCCCCGCGGCGACGGGGTTCGCGCGGCTCACGGCACGGCGCATCAGCGATCTCTTCGACTGGATCACCGTCGAGTACGAGGCGTTTTTCGATGCCGTGACGACCGTGATCCGCACCGTGCTGAATCAGATCGACATGGTGCTGGTGACCACGCCTTGGCCGGTCACCGGCCTCATCATCCTGCTCATCGCCTGGCGGCTCGCCGGATGGCGCGTGACGCTCTTCACCCTCGTCTCCCTGGCCTATCTCGGGCTGTTCGGCTTCTGGGAGAAGAGCATGAGCACCATGGCCCTGGTGATCACTGCGGTGGCCATGTGCATGGTCTTCGGACTGCCGCTCGGGATCTGGTGCGCCAAGAGCCGGCGCGTGGAGGCGGTGCTCTATCCTGTCCTCGATGCGATGCAGACCCTGCCGACCTTCGTCTATCTCATTCCGGCCATCGCGTTCTTCTCGGTCGGCAAGACGCCCGGCGTGCTGGCGACGGTGATCTTCGCCCTTCCGCCCATGATTCGCCTCACGGCCCTCGGCATCAAACAGGTCCCCGCCCACATCATCGAGGCGGCGACCGCCTTCGGCGCCCGGCCATCGCAGATCCTGTTCAAGGTCGAGCTGCCTTTGGCCAGGGCCTCCATCATGACCGGGGTTAATCAGACCATCATGATGTCCTTGTCCATGGTCGTGATCGCCGCGCTGATCGGCGCAGGGGGCCTCGGCGAGGACGTCACGCGCGCCCTGCAGTTCCTTCAGAAGGGACACGGGATGCTGGCGGGCTTGGCGATCGTGCTCTGCGCCATGGTCATCGATCGCGTCCTTCAAGGGTCGCACCGCGGCAGTGGCGGTCGGCCGGGCGGCGAGCCGTAAGGGGATCCGGGGGCCGATCGGCTCCTCCCCCGCTTCCGCTTAATCCTTCCCTCCGATTGACGCCGTGCCCGGGCCGGCGCAATAGTGGCTGAACAAAACGATAAGAATCACGAGGTCGAACCGTCGATTAATAGGTCTTCGAAAGCAGGGAGGACTCGTTGATGAAGGTTTTTGGAAGACTTGCCATCGCGGCGGGTCTAGCGCTTTCAATCGCCACCGCCGCCGAGGCCAAGGAAAAAGTGGTGATCGGCGAGCAGAGCTGGACCGGAGCGACCGCGATCCAGAATGTGCTGAAGGCCGTGATCGAGAAATACCTCGATGGAGACGTGAGCTTCCTTCTGGTCGCGGAGGAAGCGATGTACCCGGCGCTGGACAAAGGTGACGGCAGCATCGATGTGGTGCCCGATCTCTGGTCGCAGCACACGACGGCCATGATGAACGCCTATGTGCTGCCGGGGAGCAAGGAGTCCATCCGTCTGAACAAGTCGCCATACAAGGGCACCGAAGGCATCTTCGTGCCCGGCTATGTTCAAGACGAGCACAATATCCGCAAGCTGGAAGACCTCGCCGATCCGAAAATCGCCAAGCTGTTCGACAGCGACGGCGA
>JAREAF010000260.1 GCA_029240475.1 Rhodospirillales bacterium
ATCGGCCTGTCGCTGCTCTCCTACGCCGTCAATCTCTTCATCATCGTCATGGGTAGGCTGCAGACGGGCGCGCCGGTCCTTGCGAGCCGCGCCGCGGGCGATCCGTCGCAATACGCCGATCCGCTGCCGCAGGCGCTCGTCCTGACGGCCATCGTCATCAGCTTCGCCACGACGGCACTCTTCCTTGTCGTGCTGCTTGCATCGCGAGGTTTTACGGGAACCGACCACGTGGACGGCAGGGAGCCGGAGCGGTGAGCCGCATCACCGACCACCTCGTGATCGTACCGATCGTGCTGCCGCTTCTCGCCGGCGCCGCGATGCTCCTCCTCGGCGAGCGAAGGCGCAACGCCAAGGCGGCAATCAATCTCGGCTCCACACTCAGCCTAGTAGCCATCGCCATCGCTCTCCTGGCGAGCGCCGGCGCATCGTCGGGCGGCGCAGCGGCCACTTACCGTCTCGGCGACTGGCCGGCCCCGTTCGGGATCGTGCTCGTCGCGGACCGGCTCTCGGCTCTCATGCTGCTCCTGACGAGCGTCCTGGCCGCCGCCACGGTGGTGTTCTCGCTCGCCCGGTGGCACCGCGCCGGCGCGCATTTTCATTCGCTGTTCCAGTTCCTGCTGGTGGGCCTCAACGGTGCCTTCCTGACAGGCGACCTGTTCAACCTGTTCGTCTTCTTCGAGCTGATGCTCGCCGCATCCTACGGACTCGCGCTTCACGGCTCGGGTCCGGCGCGGGTGAGGGCCGGGCTGCACTACATCGTGGTGAACCTCGCTGCCTCGCTCCTGTTCCTGGTCGGCGTCAGCCTGATCTACGGAGTTTCGGGCACGCTCAACATGGCCGATCTCGCCGCGCGTATCCCCGGCATCGCGCCGGAGAGCCGGGGCCTATTGGAGGCGGGTGCGGCCGTCCTCGCGACAGCCTTCCTGCTCAAGGCAGGCATGTGGCCGCTCTGCTTCTGGATGCCGACCACCTATGCGGCCGCGAGCCCGCCCGTGGCAGCGATCTTCGCCATCATGACGAAGGTAGGAGTCTATATCGTGCTGAGGCTCTGGCTGCTTCTCTTCGGGGAAGCGGCGGGAGCGTCGGCGAACTTCGGGGGAGAGGTGCTCTTGCTGGGCGGACTGGCAACCGTCGCGTTCGGCGTGATCGGCACGCTCGCCTCCCAGGACTTGGCGCGGCTCACCGCCCATTCAGTGCTCGTGTCCTCCGGGACAGTGCTCGCCGCCATTGGAATGGGGGAAGCCGGCGTTACGAGCGGGGCGCTGTTTTACATGGTCAGCTCCACGCTCGCCCTCGGCGCCCTCTTCCTGCTTGTCGAGCTTGTCGAACGAGGGCGCGAGCCGGGGGCCGACGTCCTGGCGGTCACGAGAGAGGCATACGGCGAGGACGATCTCGATAACGAGGAGGAGGTCGGGCTTGTCATTCCGGCAACCATGGCGATGCTCGGGCTCGCCTTCATCGGCTGCGCGCTGGTCATCGCCGGGCTGCCGCCGCTGTCCGGGTTCATCGGCAAGTTCGCGCTCCTTACCGCAGCGCTCAATCCGGTCGGATCGGCCGACGCGGGCGTAAGGACGGCCTCGTCGGCCTTGCTGATCATCCTGATCCTCTCGGGACTGGCGGCGGTCATCGCCATGACGCGCGCCGGAATGCGCGCCTTCTGGGCGTCACCGGACCGTGCCGTACCGCGCGTGCGGATCATCGAGATGGCTCCTGTAGCCATCCTCCTGATCCTTTGCGCAATGCAGACGATCCAGGCCGGTCCGGTCATGAGATACATGCACGCGACCGCACAGTCGCTGCACACGCCCCAGACCTACGTCCGCGACGTCTTGCAAGCGGAACCCGGCGCAGAAGCGCGAAGAGCCGGCCCGACATGACCTGGCTTCTGCCGCATCCTCTCGCGAGCGCCGTGCTTCTGGCGCTATGGCTGCTGCTCAACACGACGATGTCGGCCGCCCACATCGTCCTTGGCTCCGCGGTTGCGCTGGCGGGGGGCTGGGCTCTTCACGCATTGGAGCCGCCCAAGGCTCGGATCGGTCGGCCGGGCGCGATCCTGCGCTTGTTCTCGCTGGTATTCGCCGACATCGTGAGGTCGAACGTCGCCGTGGCGCGCATCGTCCTGGGCCTAGGTGGGCGGGAGCGAACATCCGGCTTCGTGAATATTCCTCTCGACCTGCGCGATCCCTATGGCCTCGCCGCCCTGGCCTGCATCATTACCTCGACCCCTGGGACCCTGTGGGTCAAGCACGACCCCCTGACCGGCATGCTGACCATCCACGTCCTCGACCTTATCGATGAAGGCGATTGGTTGCGCACGCTCAAGGGTCGCTACGAGCGGCTCTTGCTGGAGATCTTCGAATGAGCACGCTCGTGCTTGCCTGGTCCCTCACTGCTGCCCAATTTCTCCTCGGACTGGCGATGCTATGCGCGACGTTCCGCATCCTTCGGGGGCCGCGGGCACAGGACCGGGTCGTGGGATTCGACACGCTTTACGTCACCGCCATGCTGCTGCTCGTGACCTTCGGCATCGGCTTAGGTACCGCGATTTACTTTGAGGCGGCGCTGCTTATCGCCCTGCTCGGCTTCGTCGGGACGGTGGCGCTTGCCAAGTTCCTTCTTCGCGGGGAAGTGATCGAGTGAATAGGACGGCTGACATTCCTGCATGGGCGGAGATCGTGACGGCCGCGCTCGTGCTCCTCGGCGCCACAATCACCCTGATCGGCGCCTTCGGCCTTGTGCGGATGAAGACCTTCTATGCGCGGGTTCACCCGCCCACCCTAGGGACGACGCTCGGTACCGGCTGTATCGCAATGGCGTCGATTGTCTACTTCTCGGTGCTGCAGACACGACCCGTGCTGCACGAGGTCCTGCTCGTCCTATTCGTCCTGGTCACCACGCCGGTGACTCTGATGCTCCTTGTGCGCGCCGCCCTGTTCCGGGACGAAGCAAAGAGCGAGGCAGGGGAGGCCTCGTCCAGCGCGATAGAATGAAGTCTCGCCTGCGCTAGAGTTCTTGCATTTACGGATAAAGCGGTCGCTGACCGCTTCGAGCACGCCGCTCGCGAACTCGGGCCCGGTTCTTCGGGGCCCCTCATGGCTTGGATTTCCCTGTTCTTCGCTGGCTTGTTTGAGGTCGTGTGGGCCTTCTTATGAAGCAGTCGCACGGGCTTCACGCGTTTGGTGCCCTCAGTGGTTATGCTTGTCACGATGCTGGCCAGCTTCGCTTTGGTGGCGTACTCCATGAGAACGCTGCCGCTAGGAACGGCCTACGCGATATGAACGGGCATCGGAGCGTAGGCGCGTTCGTCGTCGGTCTCACGGTGCAGAGTACGTCAACGCCAGGCGGCTGGTCGCTGCAATCGCTCTTTCGCGCGTCACCGTTTCGGCGGGACTGCTAGGATGTCGATCTCGAGGGAACGCAGGGCCTCTTCGCTTACGCTTCCGAGGAACGCCTTCGTCAAGCCGGTGCGCGCGTGGGTGCCGACGACGAGGAGATCGGGTCTGAGGCGTTCAACGGCTGACTTGATCACCTCGAAGGGAGTTCCCTCTTCCACAAAGAGCGAGGGGCCGTAGGCGTCGACGCCGTTGGCGCCCAGGATCTCAACAACGTCCTTGGTAGCCCGCACTCGCTCTTCGCCAACATGCCCATCGATGGCTGCCTTGCTGAGCCCCGCGACGAACATCTGTCCCTTTGCCATTGGATGGAAGGCGTGCACAAACGTGAGGTGTGCATCACCGGCGATCTTCAACGCCTTGGCGGTCCTGATCGCGTTTGCTGACGCCTCGGACGTGTCGATGGCGGCGAGTGCGGCCCGATAGGAGTCCTGGCCCTCCTTGTTCACCATGAGCACAGGCCACGAGCCATTTCGGATCACGCGCTCTATGGTGGTTCCCACAAAGATGTCCAGAAGAAGCTGCTTACGGTGCGCGCCCATCACGATCAGATCCGGTTGGATCGACCCGGCTGTACGCAGGATGCCGTCGAACGCATCACCGGCGACCACGAGAGACCGGCAGGTGACGTGCTGCAACTCCGAGACCACCGTGATCTGCTCGTTCAGGATACGTTGAGCCTCACGCGTCTCGAGCGCGACCAGATCCTGCGGCTGGTCGTCGTCGACGACATGAACGAGAGCCAGTTCCGCTCCGTACGCTTGGGCTAGAAGACCTGCCCGTCGAACGGCGCGTTGTGATCGCGTGGAAAAATCGGTTGCTGCTAAGAAGAGCATGTGTGCCGGACCTCTAAAGTGTCGACCGAAGCGCTATCTCGGCATACTCGGCGACGAGCTCGTAGCAGACCACCACCCGTCGCTCGCCGCGATCCCAATAGGCGTTGGGCTCGCCGCAGGCGCGCGCTTCGATGCCGAGAGTGGCGGGCCAATCCAGGTTCTGGCTCGCGAAACCGGCGACCGCCTCCAACAGACCGACGCTCTCGAGCGCCTGCTTATACGGCGCGAGCGGCGCCGGCGCCGCTCGGTAATGAACCTCGATCCGGTCCTGCGCTCCCGCCGCGGTTGCCGGTAGCCTGAACAAGCGCCTGAGAAATGAGCGCGCGCGGGGCGCCGCGCTCCGGAGGTGCCCCCGCAAGAGGCTCAGCCAGGATTGCTCGGCTTGGCGGAACTCGTCGATGCAGGTTTCCTGCCGTTCGGCCGGGATCCCGGCCCGCTCCGCGAGTGCCCTGAAGCTCCTCGGATCGCTCCCTGTCATCAGGCAGATGATCTGGAAGGCGCGCTGCCGGTCGAGGCCATGCTCGGCATAGAAGACTAGCGGCAGGCCCATGCGCGCGTCGCGCTCGGCTATGAGAATGAGGCCGCGCGCCGCATCGAGCAGAACCCCATGCGTGAACTCCGTGCCGACATGGAGCAAGGCGAGCGTCGCGAAGGTGTCTGCCGCATCCTCCTCTCGCCCCAGCACGGGCAAGCCGAAGAGGCCGATCGCGGCGTGGCCAAGCTCGTGCGTGAGCGTGAACAGCGTGTTGCCGATCACAAACTCGACGACCTCTCGCTGCCGCGCCGCACCGAGCGCCCGGATGCGCGGATCAGATTCCGCGAGCACGCGACTGGCGTCGCCGATCCGAGCGGTGATCGAGACCGGAGGATCGGCTTGAGCCCTCGAAACGGGAAAGCCGTTTGCTAGCCCAATCGAAGCCCCTAACAGAATGGGAAATGAACGAAGGCAAGGCATCACACCGATCCACCGGCACATCGCGGAGCTTCCGCCTCAGCCTGGGGGCGGCCGACGGGTATCGCGGTCGGGCACGATGGTGCTCTGCTGGTCAGCGACGACGAAAACGGGACGATCTTCCGGATCACCAGATAGAGCAGACCGTGTGAACGCGCCCGGACACTCAACCGAGTACACGCCGGTGAATGGATGACGTAAGACCGCAAAGATAGCTGTACAAGCTGACCGCCATGA
>JAREAF010000655.1 GCA_029240475.1 Rhodospirillales bacterium
TGGTCGCGTGGTTCTGGCCGAAGAGCATCAAGGACGACGAGTGATGGAGTATCGGGCCGTCAGCGACGTTTCGGAACTGCCGACCTACGCATTCGGGTCGCGGGTCACGATGTGGTGGGGCACGCTGGCCTTCTGCGTTCTGGAAGGGACCGGCTTCGCCCTGGGCATCGCCGCCTACCTCTATCTGGCGTATCTCAATCCCGAGTGGCCGCTGAGCGCGCCTCATCCCGACCTGTTCTGGTCCACCGCGCACACGATGCTGATGATCGTGAGCCTCCTGCCCAATCGTCTCGTGCAGCAGGCCGCGCGCCGCGAAGACCTGATCAAGGTCCGCCTCCTCCTCGTCGTGATGGTGGCGATCGGCATCGTCCTGGCCGGGTTTCGCGTGATGGAAATCGCTGCCCTGCATGTCCGCTGGGACGAGAACGCCTACGGGTCTATCCTGTGGATGCTGCTCGGCCTGCACACGGTCCACCTCGTTACCGATGTGGTCGACACCTTCGTCGTCGCGGTGCTGATGTTCACCCGTCACGCTTTCGGCAAACGCTTCAGCGACGTCGACGACAATGCCTTCTATTGGGATTTCGTCGCCCTCTCCTGGCTGCCTATCTACCTGCTCCTCTATTGGGGACCGCGCCTGTGATCGGCCGCTGGATGGACAGGGGATTGCCGTCAGCCGGGCTCTGGACCGGGCCCGTCGCCTGGCTGGTCAGCACCCAGGCCAACTATTCGCTGGCGTCCGCCGATTGCGAAACCGACATCGCGATCGTTGCCCTCGTGGCACTTGGCCTCGTCGCGATCAGCCTCTTCGGGGCCTTTCTGTCCTGGCGGGCCTGGACTGCGGGCGGCGAACGCCTGTCGGCAGTGCCGTGGCGCGATGGCCATCCGCACCGGTTCCTCGCAGCAATCGGCATCGCCATGGCGTTCCTCTTCGCGCTGACCATTGCATTGCAGGGAACGGCCGGCCTGTTTTTATCGGGATGCGAGCGATGAGGTTCATGCTCGCCTCAGCTTTCCTTTGGTTCCCGGTGTCCGCCGCTCGGGCGCATGGCTCGGGCAGCAGCAGCGCATGGGCGAGCGATCCGTGGATCGTGCTCCCACTGCTCGCCGCGATTGGCCTCTACGCGGCAGGCACGACGAAGTTGTGGTCCCGCGCCGGGCCCGGGCGAGGTGTCCAGCCATGGCGGGCGCTCTGCTTCGTGCTCGGCTGGCTCCTGCTGGCCGGCGCGCTCGCCTCGCCGCTGCACGAGCTCGGCAAGCGGCTCTTCACCGCCCACATGATCGAGCACGAGATGCTGATGGTCATGGCGGCGCCGCTGCTGGTGCTGGCGCGGCCGTTCGGGGCAATGCTGTGGGCCTTGCCGCCCGCCGCCCGCCGAGCGCTTGGGGGCGTCTCGCAAGTCCGTGCGCTCCGATGGACCCGGTCCTGGGCGACAGACCCACTCGTCGCCACGGTGTTGCACGGCGCCGCGCTGTGGCTCTGGCACATGCCAGGACTCTACGAAGCCGCTCTCGCGAGCGAGACCGTCCACTGGCTCCAGCATTTCAGCTTCTTCGCCACCGCGCTTCTGTTCTGGCAGGGTGTCATTTACGGACGGACGCAGACCGGCGGCCAGGCGGCGGGGGTATTCTATCTTTTCCTGACGGCCCTCCATTCAGGTTTTCTTGGCGGCTCGTCTACGCGGCGGCGGCGCTTACCTTGACCGGCTTGTGGATCGCCAATTCGGGAGCAGCCGGCAGCAAGAGACCGCTCAATGTCTAAACCGGGCCAACGGTGGTCGACCGCTGCGCTTCTCTTCGCCGCCGTGTTACTATGCGCCGGCGCCTTGGGGCTGATCGCAGCCGGTTACTCCTACAAGGCCGCAAAGGAACGGCGATCCGAGGCGATCGCCGTGACGGGCGGCAACCCCGAGCACGCGCAAGCAGCGATCATCCGGCATGGCTGCGGCGGCTGCCACATCATACCAGGCATCTCCGGGGCGTCCGGCAAGGTCGGACCGCCGCTCGAGGACGTCGCGCGGCGCGTCTATATCGGCGGCGTGCTGCCCAACACGGCCGCGAACCTGGTGGACTGGATCGTCGATCCGCACGATGCCGATCCGAGGACTGCGATGCCGGCCACCGGCATCAGTCCCGCCGAGGCGCGAGACGTCGCGGCTTACCTTTACTCGCTGCAGTAGGATGGGTGCCTGGCCAGGCACTCGATGAGCGCATCCAGCGGACCCTCATCGACGGGAACGTCCCATAGACCGTGGAGCCCACCATTGAGTGCCCCGGAGCAGGTAAGCACCACACAGGGCGGCAATCGTCCGGGAGCCGTCGCCTCTGTCCTCCCGACTGACCTGACCTGCGTCGTTCAGTTTGATTTGATTGCCGATATCAGCCTTGATGATCGGCCTCTGCGCTGTTTGCACCGAGTCTCGACCGGTCGATCGCCCCCACGACCTGCTCGTTCTTGAGAAGGCGGACGATGGCATCGACGGGCCCGGGATCTGGAACGGCCGGCCTTGGCGTCGGTCTGAGAAAGAACGGCCATAGGCGGGACAAAGACAGGCGCATTAAACGGTTCCTCCGGCTTCCTGCCTGTCGAACAGGCGGTCCGGCGGTTTGTTCCGTTAGCGCCCGGATCGCAACCTGGGCAAGGTAATTATTGGCGCCGGGCTGTTCGATATCCAACTCCGGTCATGGACGCGCCGCAAAGGCGGCTGGCGCCGGCCATCTCCTCAACTCGCGCCTGGCCTGCCTGTGTCACAAATCCCCACGGATGCTTCCAAAGCCCGCGGAATGGGCGAA
>JAREAF010000261.1 GCA_029240475.1 Rhodospirillales bacterium
TTCGACACGGTCGAGATCAACAACAGCTTCTATCGGCTGCCCTCGGCCGAGACCTTCCAGGCCTGGCGCGACCGGTCACCGCCGGGTTTCCTGTTCGCCGTCAAGGCGAGCCGCTTCATCACCCATATGAAGAAGCTGACGGACCCGGAGGGCAGCTTCGAGAAGTTCTTTTCGGCCGTCGCCCATCTCGGGCCAAAGCTCGGGCCGATCCTGTTCCAGCTGCCGCCCAAGTGGCGCTGCAATCTGGAGCGGCTGGAGGGCTTCCTTCAAACCATTGCGCCCAAGCGCCTGCGCTGCGCGTTCGAATTCCGCAACGAAACCTGGTTCGGTCCCGAGATCGAGGATCTCCTGAGGCGCCACGACGCGGCCTTCTGCATCTACGACATCGCCCAGCGGCGCTCGCCTCTGCCGGCCACAGCCGAGTTCGTCTATATCCGCCTGCACGGGCCCGAGGCCGCCGCCTATGCGGGCAGCTACAGCGACGATGCCCTGTCGGAATGGGCCGGCCGCATCGAGGGCTGGAGAGCGGAAGGTCGGGACGTCTTCTGCTACTTCGACAACGATCAGAAGGCCTATGCGGCGGGAGACGCCCTGCGCCTCAAGGCGATGATCGAGCAGCGGCGGAGCGGGGCGCGCAGCCCGCAACGGGCCGGACGCAAGGTGCGTTGAAGAACGGCTTCTTTCAATGTCTGGACCAGTCCCATGCAGTTCATAGCCGCCGCCACCGACTACGACGCCACCCTCGCCACCGAGGGCCGGGTCGAGCCGCAGACCATCGCGGCTTTGGAGCGGTTCAAGCGTTCGGGGCGGAAGCTGGTGATGGTCACTGGGCGCGAACTGCCGGATCTGGAAACCGTGTTCGACCGCTTGGACCTGTTCGAGCGCATCATCGCCGAGAACGGAGCGCTTCTCTATCGGCCCGACACGCGCGAATCGGTGCCGCTCGGCGATCCCCCTCCCCCCGAATTCGTCGAGCGCCTTCGCCGGGCCGATATCCCGCTCTCCGTGGGCCGGTCGATCGTCGCCACCGTCGAGCCGCATGAGAAGCTGGTGCTGGACGCCATCCGCGATCTCGGCCTCGAGCTGCAGATCATCTTCAACAAAGGCGCGGTGATGATCCTGCCCGCCGGCGTCAACAAGGCGAGCGGGCTGACCGCCGGATTGGACGAGCTCGGCCTCTCGCCGCACAACGTCGCCGGCATCGGCGATGCGGAGAACGACCACGCCTTCCTGCGCCTGTGCGGCGCGTCGGCAGCCGTGGCCAACGCGCTGCCGAGCCTCAAGTCCGAATGCGACCTCGTCACCCGCGGCAGCCGCGGCGCGGGCGTGATCGAGCTGATCGAGCGCGTCCTCGAGGACGATCTGAAGTCCTTGCGCCGGACACGGCATCAGGTCGCGCTGGCGGAGAGCGTCGAGGGCGAGCCCGTGCCGATCGAGCCCGGATGCGTCCTCTTGGCGGCCGGCAGCTCGGGCGGCGGCAAATCGACCTTCCTCATGGGGCTGATGGAGCGCCTCTGCAAGCAGCGCTACCAGTATTGCGCCATCGATCCGGAAGGCGACTACGAGCATATCGAGGGCGCCGTGGTGCTCGGCACCGCCAAGCGCCCGCCCCGGCCCTCCGAGGTCATGGAGCTGCTGCAGGGCGTGCGCGAGAACGCGATCGTCAATCTGGTCGGGCTGGCCTTCGCCGACCGCGCGGCGTTCCTGGCCGAGCTCTTCCCGCAGCTGCTGGAGCTGCGGACGCGCACGGCCCGGCCGCACTGGATCATACTCGACGAGGCCCATCATCTGCTGCCGGCCGGGCACGATCCGGTGGCGCTCGCGCTTCCGGAGCGCTTGCCCGGGCTAGTCATGGTGACGATCGAGCCCAATCAGATCGCGCCGGCGGCCCTCGACCGGGTCGACGAAATCCTCCTCATGGGCAAGCAGCCGCAGAAACTGGCGCAGGAATTCTGTCGGGCGGTCGGCGAGCGCAATTGCCCCCAGCTCCAAGGCGACCTGGAGAAGGGCGTCGGCATCCTGTGGCGGCGGTCGGACAGCACCACAAAGACACTCCGCCTCATCGAGCCGCGCCAGCAGCGCAAGCGTCATGCGCGCAAATACGCCGAGGGTCATCTTCCCGAGGAGCGCAGCTTCTATTTCCGGGGATCCGAGAACAAGCTGAAGCTCCGCGCGCAGAACCTGACCGTGTTCCTGCAGATGGCCGAGGGCGTCGACGAGGACACCTGGATGCATCACCTGCGGGCGGGCGACTATTCCCGCTGGTTCCGCGAATGCATCAAGGACGAGGACTTGGCGCGTGAAGCCGAGGCCATCGAGCTGGATGGGATGGATGCCGAAGAGAGCCGCGCGCGCATCCGCGAAGCGGTGGAGCGCCGCTATACCGCCCCGGCGAACCCGAACTAGCGGTCCGCTACTTTCCTAAGATCGCCTCGCGGAAGGTGAGGAAGCGGTTGACCGCCGTCATCCCTTCCGAGCGGCACCAGCCGCGATACCCGCCGAGCCCGTGATCGCCATACTGCCAGTCGGCGGCCATGATCGCGGCGATTCGGTCGGCGTACTCGCGTTCGGGCGAGATGCCGTCGCGCGCCACGATCCACTGGCGCTCGAGGTGAAACCCCTCCGCGACGACGGGATTGAGCAGCCCGCAATACTCCGCCACCGCGAAGCCGTATACGGCCTCCTGCAAGGGGCCGATCGGCCGCTTCTGGATTTCGGCCGACGCGCTCGGAACCCAGAGAACGACGGCCGCGACCAGGGCGGCGGCGCGCAGCCGGGCGGATCTCCTGCGACTGTCCATGACCTCATACTAGGCCTGGAACCGCCGAAGGCAATCGGCCCTGGACCCACTCGCCCATCCAGGTTGGCTCTTGGCTCGCGCCAGCGAACCGGGAACAATCCCGCCCGTCTCGGGGGGCAGGATGGACGCCGTCACGATCGCCTATGGATTGGTTTGCATCCTGGGCGCGGCCTTCGTGCGCGGCTATAGCGGCTTCGGCTTTTCGCTGCTCGCGGTGACGGCGCTTTCGTTGCGCCTGGCGCCGGCCGAGATCGTCCCGTCGATCTTCATGATGGAGATTGCCGCCAGTGTGCACCTCCTGCCTTCCATCTGGCGCGAGGTGCATTGGCGCGCCATCGGCATGCTGCTGATTGGATACACCATCGCCGTTCCGCTCGGCGTGTGGCTTCTCGCCAGCATGCCGCAGGCGCCGATGAAGATCGCGCTCGGCCTTGCCGTGCTCGTCTCGACGCTGCTGCTGATGCGCGGTTTCGCCCTGAGGCGGATGCCGAGAGCGAGCGCAACCCTGGCCACCGGCGGCGCCTCCGGGCTGCTCAACGGCGCATTCGGCATCGGCGGCCCGCCGGTGATCCTGTTCTTCTTCAGCTCGCCCGCCGGCGATGCGATCGGGCGCGCCTCCATCATCGCTTTCTTTCTCGCGACCGACGCGATCGGCCTGGTCTTCCTGGCGCGCGAAGGGCTGGTCACGCAAGAGAGCCTGGTGCGCGCTCTCGTCTTCCTTCCCGCGCTCATCGCGGGCATCTGGCTGGGCGCGCACAGCTTCAAGCACAGCGACCAGGCGAGCTTCCGCAAATGGGTGCTGCGCCTCCTGGCCCTGCTCGCCCTGCTCACCTTCGCCCAAGGCGTTGCGGGGCTCCTGTAAGCGGGCCAGACTGCGCCCAGCAATGCAGGTGCTCGCATGGAACAGCGAATCAGCCTGATCACGCTCGGCGTCGCCGACCTGGAGGCGAGCCGAAGCTTCTATGAGCGGCTCGGCTGGAGACGCTCGGTCGAGAAGGCCGAAGGCGTGGCCTTCTACCAAGCCGGCATCGTGCTCGCCCTCTATCCGCGTCAGTCGCTCTCGGAGGATCTCGGTATGGCGTTGAGCGGCGCCGCCAACGCGCCGCTCACGCTCGCGCTGAATGTGCGCAGCCGCATCGAGGTCGATCGCGTGCTGGAGGAAGCCGTCGCCGCCGGGGCGCGCCTCCTCAAGCGGGCAGCCGACGCGCCCTGGGGCGGCTATGTGGGCTACTTCGCCGACCCGGACGGGTTCGCCTGGGAGGTCGCGTGGAACCCCCACTTCCCGCTGGATGCGCAAGGGCGCATCCAGCTTCCGGAGTGACCGCCTACTCCACCGTGAAGGGCGCGTATTTCGGCAGGAGGCGCTTGGGCTTCTTCAGCGCGTCGCGGCGGAAGGGATCGCCCAGCTCCTGCGTCAGCATCACCTCCAACACCGTGCAGCGGTTCGAAGAGGTGGCCTGCCGCAAGGCGTCGCCGACCTCGCCGGGATGGGAGACGGTGATGCCGTCCGCGCCCATCGCCTTCGCGATGGCGGCGAAGCTCGGATTGTTGAGATTGGTGCCGATGAAGCGGTCGGCGTAATAATCGATCTGGTTCTTTTTCTCCGCGCCCCATTGCCCGTTGTTGAAGACCACGGCCGTGACCGGGATGTTCTCGCGGACGCAGGTCAGCACCTCGGCCAAGCTCATGCCCCAGGCGCCGTCGCCGACATAGGCGATGGCCGGCCGGTCCGGCCGCCCCACCTTGGCGCCGATGGCGGTCGGGAAGGCATAGCCGCAATTGCCGAAGCTCATCGCGGCAAAGAAGCTCGGCGCCTCATCGAAGCGCAGATAGCTGTTCGAGACCGAGCAGACATTGCCGATGTCGGTCGTCACCATCGCGTTCTTCGGCATCGCCTTCTCGAGCTCGCGCAGCGCGCGGCGGGGTGCCACCGGCGAGCCTTCGGCCGACGACATGCCGGTGAGCTCCTCCTCCCAGGCCGCCTTCTGGCGCCTGACCTCCTCGAGGCGCGCGCTGCGGCCGGCCTGGCCGGCAAGCGGTTGGTTCTGCAGCCGGTGCGAAAGCTCGGCCGCGGCCGCGCGGGCATCGCCGACCACGCCGACGTCGATCTTCTTGGTCAGCCCGATCATGCGGTGATCCGGATCGACCTGGACGATGCGCGCATCCTTCGGCCAGTACTCGATGCCGTACTGCGGCAGCGTGCCGAACGGCCCGAGCCGGGTGCCGAGCGCGAGCACCACATCGGCCTGCTGCAGGATCCGCATCGCCGCCTTCGAGCCCTGGTAGCCGAGCGGCCCGCAGAACAGCTCGTGGCTGTTGGGAAAGCTGTCGTTGTGCAGGTAGCTCGCGACCACCGGCGCGCCGAGCTGCTCGGCGAGTGCCACCGCCTCGTCCTGGCCATGCGAGAAGATCACGCCGCCGCCCGCCACGATCACC
>JAREAF010000262.1 GCA_029240475.1 Rhodospirillales bacterium
CATTTGGGAGGAGTATCCGGTGCCGGATTTCATTCCCGAGCGGCACCGCGATGCGGTCCGCTCCTTCGGCACCCCGGTCAGCCACAGCGCCCTCACTTTTTCGATGCTGATGAAGCGCGTGATGCGCAACCCGAAGCTGGCCCGCATCCCGGGCACGCGTGTCATCGAAGTCACGGAACATCTGGGCGCGGTCACCCAACAGCTGCGCGAAGCGGCCCGCAATTGGCTCTGGCTCGCCACGACATTCCAGACGGCGCTCGCGTTGGCATGAGGGACGCGGCGCCGGTCTCGCCTGGACGGCGCACTTCGAGGTAGGCTGGCTCCGTTTCGAAGCACCTATCCGGCCTGCGGCCATGCTGTCCGACGCTGCAAATTACGACGAGCTCCGGTCGCGCTTCGCCTGGCGCCTTCCCGAGCGGTACAATATCGGCGTCGATGTCTGCGACAAATGGGCGGCGCAGGAGCCGGACAAGGTCGCGCTCCTGCATTTGGCGGAACACGGAACCTGCACGCCCGTCAGCTTCGGTGCCCTGCGCGATGAGTCCAACCGGCTCGCCAACCTGCTGGCGGCGCACGGCATCGCTCGCGGGGATCGCGTCGGCATCCTTCTTCCGCAATCGCCGATCACCGCCATCGCCCACATCGCGGCGTTCAAGCTCGCGGCGGTCTCGATCCCCCTGTTCGTGCTGTTCGGGCCGGAGGCGCTGCAGTACCGCTTAAAGGACTCCGGCGCGGCCGCGGTGATCACGGACGCGGAGGGCGCGCGCAAGCTCGCCGACATCCGTGCCGAGCTGCCGGGCCTCCGGCATGTCTGGTCGGCGGAGGGCGGGCCCGGAACCCTCGATCTCGCGGCCGGCATGGCGCGCCAGCCGGCGGAGTTCGCAGCGGCCGACACCCGCGCGGATGACCCGGCCGTCATCATCTACACCTCCGGCACCACGGGCGCCCCCAAAGGCGCCCTGCACGCGCACCGCGTCTTGCTGGGTCACCTGCCGGGCGTGGAGATGAGCCACGACCTTTTGCCGCAGCAGGGCGACCGCATCTGGACGCCGGCCGACTGGGCCTGGATCGGCGGCCTTTTCGACGTGCTTCTGCCGGCGCTCCATCATGGCGTGCCCGTCGTGGCGCGGCGCTTCTTCAAATTCTCGGGCGAGGCCGCTTTCGATCTCATCGCGGAGCAGGGCGTGCGCAACGCCTTCCTGCCCCCGACGGCGCTGAAGATCATGCGCGCGGTGCCCGAGGCGGAGCGGCGCTGGGGCATCAAGATGCGCAGCGTGGCGAGCGGCGGGGAATCGGTCGGGCCGGAGCTGATCGAGTGGGGCCGCCGCACGCTGGGCGTCACGATCAACGAGTTCTACGGACAGACCGAGTGCAACATGACCGTCTCCTCCTGCGCCCGCCTCATGCCGCCGCGCCCGGGCATCATGGGCAGGCCCGTGCCGGGGCACGAGGTGGCCGTAATCGACCAAGAGGGCCGGCGCCGCCCCGAGGGCCAGTCCGGGCTCATCGCGGTGCGGCGGCCGGACCCCGTCATGTTCCTCGGCTATTGGAACAATCCGGCCGCCACCGAAGCGAAGTTTCGGGGCGACTGGCTCCTCACCGGCGATGTCGGCGTTCCGGAGAGCGACGGCTGGATCCGCTTCCTCGGCCGCGACGACGACGTGATCACCTCGGCCGGATACCGCATCGGCCCCGGCGAGATCGAGGATTGCCTTCTGCGCCATCCGGCGGTGCAGCTCGCCGCCGTCGTGGGCAAGCCCGACCCGCAGCGGACCGAGATCGTCAAGGCCTACATCGTGCTGAAGCCGGGCCACGCCCCCTCGGACGACCTCAGCCGAGAGCTTGCGGGCCACGTGAAGGAGCGGCTGGCCGCCCACGAATATCCGCGCGAGATCGCCTTCGTGACCGAACTGCCCATGACCACCACCGGCAAGATCATCCGGCGCGAGCTGCGCGAGCGCGCACGGGCCGAAGCCTCGGCCGAACGAGAGGGCCACCGACGGAGCTGATCTCGGTCACTGTGCCGGGCGCGTTGCGGCATCGACCAGGATGGCATTGGGCAGCGGCGTCGAGGTCGTTCCGAAGGAATAGCCCAGGCCCCCGCCGACCTCCATGCCGGCCGTGCTCGCGCCGGTCAGGATGACGGCGGACCGCATCGCCAGCCCGCCGGCCTCCCGCGACGCCAGGAGCAGGTCGCGCATGCGCTGAAGCGATGTCCGCGAGCTCACGCCGAGGATGATCGAACCGCGCTGGTCGAGGCCCAGGAAATCCCGCTCGAACTCGCCCGCGAGCCGGTTCAACCGATCCTTGCGACGGAGATCGTACACGGCCTCTCCGCCGTCGATCAGCAGCGGCCCGGCCTGCACGCAATCCTCGTCCATCTCCCGGCGCCGGAATTTGCGGGCCGGAACGAGCCTCACGGCGGTGACCACCGATGGGCCGCGCCCGAAGCACAAGACCGCATTCACCACAGGATCGTCGCGGACGATCGGGTTCAGCTCAGCCCCATCGACGAGCAGATAGCCGGTCGGGGTGGGCGGCGCGAAGGTCCGCAGATATCCGCCGGTGAAGGCCACAGCCGCGCTTGCGGCGTTCAGGAACTCCCGCAAGGTGGAGCCATCCCCAGGCGCGGCCGAGAGCGCGACGTCGAGCCGGTGGCGCCGCGGGTCGATCTCGACATAGGAAACTACCGCGTCATCCGCGGCCTTCAGCAGGACATTGAGCGGGTGGCCATTTGAGTCGACCCTGTGGAGCGGCTGATCGGCTCTGGCGACGCCGCAGGCGGCGGACCAAGCCACCCAGCCTGCGGCCATCGCCAGCAGGCCACGCCTCCAAGAGCACCAGCCACGGCCGATCATCGGCACACCCCGCGGTCAGCCTCGCCATGCGCTAATCGGCGGCGCTCGGATGGGCGCGGCCCCACCGGATCAGGCAATCGTCGGGCAGCATTTCGATCGGTGTGAAGTCGCGGTTGGCGATCCAGGTCGGCCGCTTGAACCGGCGGATCGCGTTGTCGCAGCGGTTGAGGGACAGGTACAGGATCCATCTGGGCCAGGGGGTGAGATTGGACCCCGACGCGTGAACCAGGTTTCCATGGAAGAGGAGAATGGACCCCGGCGGCCCCTTGGGCGCGACGATTCCGCCCTCTTCCACCAGCCGCGTGATGGTCGCGTTGTCGATCGTCCAGAGCGGATAGCTGGTGGTCGTCACATCGTGCCCCGCCTCCAGCCGGCCGCGGCGATGGCTGCGCGGAATGAACATCAACGGCCCGTTGAACTCGTTGGCCTCGGCCAGGAACAAGGCGATGTTCATCGCGCGCGGCGTCGGCATGTCGTCGTCATTGAACCAGGTGGCGTAGTCCTGGTGCCATTGCCAGACGGCGCCGTCGAAGGCCGCCTTCGCGTTGATCTTGAACTGATGCATGTAGAGCTTGTCGGAGCCGAGGATCTGCATGCCCGGCTCGACCAGCCGCGGATGGCGCGCCAGCACCTCGAAGGCCGGGTTCCAGGTTTGCACGTAGAAGGCCGAGCGCGGCGCCGTCGATCCTTTCTCCCGGATGACCTCGGGGCGGTCCTGCGCAAAGATGGCCGGCAGCTCCGCTGTGAGCAGCTCCATCTCCGCACGCGAGAAGACCTCGGGCAGGAACAGGTAGCCTTGCTCATCGAACTCGGCGAGTTGCGCTGGGGTCAGCTTCATGGCGACACTCCCTCCCGGGCGCGCCATCGCGGGCTCGATCCCGGGTTGCTCTCGCGATCCGGAGGATTGGAGCAGATCGCGCCCGGCCTTGCATGCCGAAAAAGTGGGTATCGGCGGGACGGCTATTCGCCGGTGGAACGGCCCGGCCGCTCCTCCGAGCGGGTCAGGCGATGATAGGCGCCGAGGCTGACGACCATCAGCAGCACCACGGCCAGCAGCAGCACCGGATAGACCAGGTTCGTGATGTTCTCCTTGCCCGCCTCAAAGACATAGACGATGCCCTCCAGGCTGAGGACGATGATCACGATCGTCATGAACTTGGTCAGGGTCTGACGCGCCTCGCGCGCCGAGCGCATCTCCTTGTCGCGGGAGATCTCCTCCTCGACCAGGAACTTCGCCACGTCGAACACCGCCAGCGCGATGATGACCAGGCTGACCGCGTCCAGCATGGCCGCGACGGGCCCGTCGCCGGTGATGACGACGACCGTGGTCTGGTAGACCGCCTCGACGATGAAGGCGCAGGACAGGAGAGTCAGGGCCAAGGCGGCGACCAGATGCACCGCCATCGAGACCACGCGGAAGATCCTGTCCATCCTGGCGGCCTCCGTCGCCGGGCGCCTGTCCGGCCCGGCCCCTAACGGTCCGGACCGGCGGCCGTTTCGCGCCATACCCTTCTGGGAAGGCTCTGCGCCAAGGCTCAGCGGCCGCTGCGCCGGCGACGCCTGTAGCCAATCACCAGCACGGCTATGGCGATCAGCACCAGGATGAAGACCCACCACTCGTCCACGTCTGTCCAGCCGGAGGATCGCGCGGCGGGATCCGCCTGCCCGGCTTCGACTTCGCTCGTTGTGGCGCCCGGGCCGGGAGGCGCCGGCACCACCGGGTCCTGCGTGGTGCTGGGGCTCTGGGACTGCTCCTGCGCTTGCGCCGGGTGGATCAGTGTCAGCCGCATCCGGGTTCTTCCTGCCTGCTCATGATCTCGCTGCAGCAGCAACGGAAGAGCTTCCATTGCGCTCCCGGCCCGGTGAAGCGGCGCTCGCGAGGCTGGGCCGGCTGCGGCAACGCGGCTATGCTTGGCCGGTGACGAGGGTAGCAGTCATCGGCGCGGGCTCCTGGGGCACCGCGCTCGCCATCCAGCTTGCCCGCTGCGGCCACGAGGTGCGGCTGTGGGGCCGCAGCCCGGAGGCCATGGAGCGTCTGAAGGAGGAGCGGGCGAACGCCCGGTACCTGCCGGGCATTCCCCTGCCGCGCGCCGTCGAACCGGTCTCGTCTTTGGCGACGGCCCTCGATGCGGACGAGCTGCTGCTCGCGGTCCCCAGCCATGCCTTCCGCGAGACCGTCGAAGCGATCGGCCGCATTCCCCGCCTCACTTGGGCCACCAAAGGCCTGGAGGAAGGGACGGGGCGGCTCCTGCACGAGGTCGCGGCCGAGCTCCTTGGACCCCAGGCGCGGCTGGCGGCGCTGTCCGGCCCGACCTTCGCGCGGGAGGTGGCCGGGGGCCTCCCCACCGCCGTGACCATTGCATCAAACGATGCGGATTACGCCGAGCGGATGGCGGACATCATCCATAGCGGGGCCTTCCGCGCCTACACCTCCACGGACCTGATCGGCCTGGGGCTGGGCGGCGCCGTGAAGAACGTCATCGCCATCGCCGCCGGCATGGCCGACGGGCTCGGGCCCGCATCGGACAGGTCGTGGAAGGCGCGCGCGCCGCCGTCGCGGTGCGGTCCCTGGCCGCAAGGCACGCGGTCGAGCTGCCGATCTGCGAGCAGGTCTGGCGCGTGCTGGAGCAAGGCGCGGAGCCGCGCGAGGCGGTGGCCGCCCTGATGGAGCGCGCCCGGCGGCGCGAGCCGGAGTAGGTCCCGCTAGGAGCCCGTCCCCTTTCCTTCCATCACTACCGCCCGCAAGAGCGCGAGCACGCGCTCGCGCACGCGGCGGTCTCGGACCTTGTTGTAGAGCCGCACCAGCTCGAGGGTCTCCCGGCCACCCAGCTCCGAGATGGCGGCCGTTCCGCTCGATCGCCGCCTGGTGGCCGGCCGGGCGCTCGGCATCTCCTCGAAGAACCAGCCCGGCGGCACGCGGAGCGCGATGGCGAATTCGGCGAGCCGGCTCGCGCCGATTCGATTGACGCCGCGCTCATATTT
>JAREAF010000263.1 GCA_029240475.1 Rhodospirillales bacterium
AAAACAGGACGAGCGCGCGCCGGAACGCCGGGCGAATGCGCGTCGCGGGGAACGGCAGAAACATGGAGCGGACCCCTCGTGTCTCGACTGGTCTCGTTGCCGGCCGTGTAACCCATTCCCGCAGGCAGGCTCGCCCGGACATGAAAAGCGCCCGCGCTGGGCGGCGCGGGCGCTCCGACGGCGAAAGTCCGGTTTGGCTTAGGACGACGGCGCGCCGCCGGTCACGAGCGTGACGCCGCGGCGGTTCTGCGCCCAGGCGTCCTCGTTCGAGCCGGGCACCGCCGGCCGCTCCTTGCCGTAGCTGATCGTGGTGACGCGGTTCTGGTCGACGCCCAGCGCCACCAGGTAATTCTTGACCGAATTGGCGCGGCGCTCGCCGAGCGCGAGGTTGTATTCGCGCGTGCCGCGCTCGTCGGCATGACCCTCGACGGTGACGGTCACCGCAGGATGCTGCTGCATCCAGGCGGCCTGCCGCTCCAGGGTGGCCTGCGCCTCCGGCGTCAGGTCGTACTTGTCGAAGCCGAAGAAGACGCGGTCGCCGACATTCTGGACCAGATCTTCCTGCGAGCCCGGAACGACGGCGCCCGCGACGGTGCCGGTCGTGCCGCCCGTGGTCGAGCCCCCTGCGGTGCTGCCGGCAGTGTCTTCCGGCGTGGACTGGCACGCGGCGAGCAGCAACCCGGCCGCGAGCACACTCAAGAATTTGAATCGCATTTGAACCCCTCTGATGCCTTCGCTGGATTGCGGAAGGAAAACCGGTGCCCCCAAACACCTGGCTGCCATGGCCGCCGCGCCTGAACTCGTCCCCTCGCGAAACGCGCAGCCGTGGGAGACCCCTTGCGGCGCGGACTATAGTGCCCAAAACCTAGGGAATCAAGGGCGACCAGGCCGGATCGGAAGCATCCAGCGGCGTGATGATTTCACGCTCATTGTATCCAGTGAGATCGATACTGTAGATGCGCGTGCGACCATTTGGGTCTTGCCTGAACAAGGCAAGCACCCGCCCGTCGCGCCCAGGTCCGACCCTCGACGAGGCTCGGTTGCGCGAGCAGCCCCGTTCCGGCTTGGCAGGCCACACTCACGCCAAGGGCGACCACGCCGGGTCGGACGCATCCAGGGGCGTGATCATCTCGCGCTCATTGTATCCCGTGAGATCGATGCTGTAGATGCGCGTGCGGCCATTCGGCTCCTGCCTGAAAAACGCAAGCACCCGCCCGTTTGGCGCCCAGGTCGGGCCCTCCACCAGGAAGCCTTCGGCGAGGAGCCGCTCGCCCGAGCCGTCCGTCTTCATCACCCCGATATAAAAGCGCCCCTGGTCGCTGCGCGTGAAGGCGATGAGATCGCCGCGCGGCGACCAGACCGGCGTGTTGTAGCGGCCCTTGCCGAAGCTGATCCGCTTCACGCCGCCGCCGTCGGAACTCATCTTGTAGATCTGGGGTGAGCCGCCCCGGTCGGAATTGAAGACGATTTCCCGCGAATCGGGCGAAAAGGACGGCGAGGTGTCGATCGAAGCGTCGTCGGTCAGCCGCCGGGTCCTCCGCGTGCGCAGATCCATCACGAAAATCTCGGAATTGCCGGCCCGCGCCATGCTCATGATGACCTGGTTGCCGTCCGGCGAAAAACGCGGCGCGAAGGTCATGCCGGGGAACTCGCCCAGGATCTCCTGCTGGCCGGTATCGATGTTGAAGAGATACACGCGCGGCTGATTGTTGAAGTAGGAGAAGTAGGTGATCTCCTGCAGCGTCGGCGAGAAGCGCGGTGTCAGCACAAGGTTCGCGCCGTCGGTCAGGAACCGGTGGTTGGCCCCGTCCTGGTCCATGATCGCCAGCCGCTTGATTCTCCGGGTGGAGGGGCCGCTCTCGGCGACATAGACGATGCGCGAGTCGAAATAGCCCTCCTCGCACGTCAAGCGCTTGTATATGGCGTCAGAAATGATGTGCGCGATGCGGCGCCAATTGTCCGAGGTGTAAGCCACTCCGATCAGTTGCTGCTCGGCAGCGACATCCCACAGCCGGAATTCGGTGCGCACGCGCCCGTCCGGAAGCTGGCGCACCGCCCCGCCGACCAGGGCCTGGGCGTTGATGACGCGCCAGTCGCCGAATCGCGGCCCGGCCTGCAAGGCTTCGGGAGTCTGGATGAAGGCGCGCGGATCGATCGGCTTGAACAGGCCCGAGCGCTCGAGATTGGCGGAGATCACTCCGGAGACATCCGCCCCGGTCTTCGCCGCGGTGGGATCGGCGCTGTAGAAGTTGCTGATCGCGATCGGGAGCGGCTGCACCTGGCCGCGCGTGATGTCGATGCTCAGATCGGCCAATGCGCGCCTGCCGATCATGGCTGTCGCTCCGGCCGCGGCGGCGCCGGCCATCAGGTCCCTCCTGCCCAGGCGAGTGGTCATGTCCCCAGCATCTCCTTCGGATTGAATCGCAGCGTCAGCGTCTGCCAGATGTCGTAGCGGTCCGCCGGCAGCTCGTTGAACGGGCTGCAGATCTGCACGGCGCGCCGCGCGCTCTCCGCGGCCACGCGGTAAAAGTTGTCGCCCATCCGGCCGTTGTCGATGATGTCGGCGCGGTAGACCGAGCCGTCCCGATTGAGGACGACCTTGATCTCGACCAGCAGGTTCTCCGCCTCACGCGCCCCGGCCGGCACGTTCCAGCAGCCCTCCACCTTGCGGCGGATCAGCTCGCTCAACTCGTTGCGCGCCAGCTGGTCCTCGACCGAGCTCGGCTGCGCCACGGGCTGCGGCTGCGGCTGGGGCTGGGGCTGCGGCTTCGGCTCCACCTTCGCCGTCTCGGTCTGCTTCAGCTTCTCGACGGTCTTGAGGAAGTTGGGCTTCTGCGGCTCCTGCGGCTTCTTCTCCTCGGGCTTCTTCGCCTCCTGCTTGGGCTTGGGCGCGGGCGGCTTTGGCTTGGCGACCGGCTTGGGCGGCTCGGGCTTCTTCACTTCGGGCTCGGGCTTGGGCTCGGGCTCGGGCTCGGGCAGCGGGATGGGCTCGGGCTCCGGCTCGGGCGGCAGCGCGGCCACCTCCTGCGGCTCGGGCTCGGGCTCCGGCTCCGGAATGGGCTCGGGTTCGGGAAGCGGCTGCGCGACCGGCGGCGGCGTCGGCGCGGGCGGCGGCGTCTCCGGCTTTGGCGGCTCGATCTTGACCGGCTGCGGCTTGGGCTCCGCCTTCGGCGCCGATGGCTTCTCGCTCAAGGTGACGACCTCGACCGGAATCGCCGGCCCGATCTCAAGCGGCTTCTGCCAGCGCGGCAGGCCGAAGATCACCAGCGCCAGGATGGCGAGGTGCAGAAGCGCGGAGAATACGAGGCTGCGGCGCATGCCTGGCTCGTTTTCCTCTCGTCAGCCGCCGGTCCTGGCCGCCGTTTCGGGAAGCTCGGCGATCAGCGCCACCTTGGTGAAGCCGGCGGCGCTGACCGTGCCCATCACTTCCATGATGCGGCCATAGTCGATCGCGCGGTCGCCGCGCACATAGACGCGGGTGTCGGGCTTGTTGTTGGTGATCGCGTTGAGCCGCGGGACCAGGCTCTCCAGGCCGATCTCGGTGTCCTGGAGGAAAAGCTTGCCGTCCTTGTCGATCGAGATGACCAGCGGCTCGTCCTGGTCGTTGATGGTGGCCGCGGACGTCTTCGGCAAGTCGACCGGCACGCCGACGGTCAGGAGCGGCGCGGCGACCATGAAGATGATGAGCAGCACCAGCATGACGTCGACCATCGGCGTCACGTTGATCTCGCTCATCGGCCGGTAGCTGCGGCGGCGATAGCCGGACGCGCCACTCCCGCCATTGCCGAAGGAGATGGCCATCAGCGCTTCTCCTCGAGCTGCCGGGACAGAATCGCGCCGAACTCGCCCGAGAACGTCTCGAGCTTCAAGGCATAGCGCCCCAGATCGTTGGAGAGCTTGTTGAAGGCGAGCACCGCCGGAATCGCCGCGACGAGCCCCAGCGCCGTCGCGAACAGCGCCTCGGCGATGCCGGGCGCCACGACCGCAAGGCTGGTGTTCTTCGAGGCCGCGATCGAGGCGAAGCTGTTCATGATGCCCCAGACGGTGCCGAACAGGCCGACGAAGGGCGCGGCCGACCCCACCGAGGCGAGGAACACCATCTGGCGCTCCGCCTGCTCCATCTCGCGGCCGAGCGTGATCTGCATGACCCGCTCGATGCGCTGCTGCAGGCTCGCCCGCAGCTGGTCGGAGCCGAGCAGGCCCTTTGAGGCCGAGCGGCGCCACTCGCGCATGGCGGCGACGAAGATGGACGCCATCGGATCGGCCGGCCGCGCGTTGACGCGGTCGAACAGCTCCTCCAGCGAGCCGCCGGACCAGAACGATTCCTCGAACTGCCGGGCGCGGGTGTTGAGCCGCTTCAGGCGCATCCCCTTCTCGAAGATGATCGCCCAGCTCCAGAACGAGGCGAGGAGCAGGATCAGCATCACCATCTTGACGACGATGTCGGCCTGCAGAAACAGGCCCCACAGCGACAGGTCGGCGGGCGGCATCGAGCCGGCGAGTTGGGCGGCGTCAATCGTGCTTTCCATCAGGCACCATCCGTCAGGTTAGAGGCAGGCCCATCGGCAAAGGCAGCCAGCAACAGGGGCGGAACGCGCCGCGCGCGTCCGCCCCGGTCGATGCAGACCAAGGTCAGCGCGCACTCGGCGACGAGCTCGCCGCCGCGCAGCACGCGTTGGTCCAGCTCGATCCGGACCCCGCTGAAGCCCGTCATCCTGGTCTCCACCAGGAGCAGGTCATCGAGCCTGGCCGGCCGGACGAACTCGATCGCCAGGCGCCGGACGGCAAAGGCGAGTCCCTCCTCGGCCATGAGCTTCGGGTGATCGCTCCCGGCCTCCCGCAGCATCTCGGTGCGGGCGCGCTCCATGAAGTGGAGATAGCGCGCGTGATAGACCAGCCCCGCGGCATCCGTGTCCTCGTAATAAACGCGGACCAGGAGGCGGTGGGTTCGCGCCAGGGCGTGAGGGCGATGCTCATGCATCCTCCCCCTCCCCCGTCGCCTCGGCCCCGAGGGCGAGGAGGTCGAGCTGATGCAGCTCGGCAGGCGGCGTCAGGCCCAGCACGGTCCAGCCGTTGGGCGCGAGCATGCGGCCGCGCGGGGTGCGCATGACCATGCCCTGCTGCATGAGGAAAGGCTCGATCACCTCCTCGATCACGTCGCGCTGCTCGGCGAGCGCGGCGGCCAGCGTCTCGGCTCCGACCGGTCCGCCCCGATACTTCTCGGCGATGCAGGCGAGGTAGCGGCGGTCCATGGAATCGAGCCCGAGCTTGTCCACCTCGAGCCGCGTCAGCGCCGCATCGGCCGCCTCGGCGTCCACGCGCGCAAAGCCCGCCACGGCGGCGAAA
>JAREAF010000264.1 GCA_029240475.1 Rhodospirillales bacterium
TGCACCCTGAGCCCGCCGATCCGCTGGTCTATGCGGGCCGGCTGCCGCTGTGGCAGGGCGCGGGCTGCGCGGATCTTGCATGGGCATTGAGGGAATTGGCTTAAGCCGCCGCGCGCCACCCTCACGAATGAACGTGTTTCACGCTGTGGTTTTATGTGATACCGAATCATGCGGGTCCGTCATGGACGGCGGTCCTGCAGGTAGCGTGGGCGAGGGCCCACGGCAACCGTGCCCCGATAATGAAACTCGTGAGAAAAAGGGGGTTACGAATGCCGGCGGAAAAATCTCAGAACGTCCAGGATGTGTTCCTGAACCACATCCGAAAGAACAAGACCCCGGTGACCGTGTTCCTGGTGAACGGCGTCAAGTTGCAAGGCATCATCACGTGGTTCGACAATTTCTCGGTGCTTCTGCGGCGCGATGCGCATTCGCAGCTCGTCTACAAGCATGCGATTTCGACTGTGATGCCGGCCGGGCCGATCCAGCTCTTCGAGGGAGCGAAGGAAGGCGAGGAGGCGTGAGCCGATGAACGGCCCCGGCGCGGCCGCAAATGGCGGCGCCGCGGCCGCGATCGGCCGGACGCTGGTCCTGCACCCGGCCCTGAAGCACCGGCCCGGCGCGGAGCGCGAGCCCGAGCAGAAGCTGGACGAGGCGGTCGGTCTCGCGCGCGCCATCGATCTCGACGTGGCGCATGCCGAGATCGTGCCCGTGCAGCGCTTCCGCCCGGCGACCTTGCTCGGCACCGGTGCGGTCGAGCGCTATCGCGATCTCGTCAAGGCCGAGGAGATCGGCCTCGCCATCATCGACTATCCCTTGAGCCCGGTGCAGCAGCGCAACCTCGAGAAGGAGTGGGACTGCAAGGTCATCGACCGGACCGGGCTTATCCTGGAGATCTTCGGCGCACGCGCCCGCACGGCCGAGGGCCAGCTCCAGGTCGAGCTGGCGGCGCTCAGCTATCAGCGCAGCCGGCTGGTGCGGTCCTGGACCCACCTGGAGCGGCAGCGCGGCGGGTTCGGGTTCCTGGGCGGCCCCGGCGAAAGCCAGCTCGAGATCGACCGCCGCCTGATCGGCGACCGCATCCTCAAGATCAAGCGCGAGCTGGAGGAGGTGAAGCGCACGCGCGGCCTCCATCGCGCGGCGCGCCGCCGCACCGGGCGGCGGACGGTGGCGCTGGTCGGCTATACCAATGCCGGCAAGTCGACCTTGTTCAACCGGCTGACGCGCTCGGAGGTGTTCGCCGAGAACCTGCTGTTCGCGACGCTCGATCCGACCATCCGGGCCGTCGCGCTGCCGAGCGGGCGCGAGGCGGCGGTCTCCGACACGGTCGGCTTCATCTCGGACCTGCCCACCGACCTCGTCGCCGCCTTCCGCGCGACCTTGGAGGAGGTGCAGGAAGCGGAGCTCATCCTCCATGTGCGCGACCTCAGCCATCCCGAGACGGAAGCCCAGAAATCCGACGTCGAGCATGTGCTGAAGGAGCTCGGGCTCGAGGATCGGCTGGCCGGCATCGTCGAGGTCTGGAACAAGATCGATCTCCTCGACCCCGACCGGCGGACCTTGATCCTCGGGCAGGCGGAACGGTCGGATCGGCACGTCGCGATCTCGGCCAAGACAGGGGAGGGATGCGATCGGCTCCTGGCCCTGATCGATGCCCGGCTCTCGGCCGGCTCGGAGCTGCGGCATCTGCGCCTGCGCCACGGCGACGGCGCCGCGATCGCCTGGCTCTATGCCAACGGCAATGTCGTGGCCCGCCGGGACGACGAGGAGTTCGCCCATATGACCGTGCGGCTCGACCCGGCGCAGGCCGCCCGCTTCGACCGGATGCAGCGGCGCGAGCCCGAGTGACCCGACCGTTCTGTTGACTTCCCGGGGTGGCTTTGCCATAAGGCTGGCACTCACCGGGCCGGAGTGCTAGCACCGGCTCTGACTGCCCGTCCAATGCTGATGGACGGGCGCCACCCCAGGGAGAAAATTTCTATGAAGTTCAGGCCTTTGCACGATCGCGTGCTGGTCCGCCCGTTAGAGGGCGAGGACAAGACCGCGGGCGGCATCATCATCCCCGACACCGCCAAGGAAAAGCCGCAGCAGGGCGAGGTGATCGCCGTCGGCCCGGGCGGCCGGGACGAGGCGGGGAAGGTCACCGCGCTCGACGTCAAGAAGGGCGACCGCATCCTGTTCGGCAAGTGGTCCGGCACGGAGGTCACGATCAACGGCGACAAGCTGCTGATCATGAAGGAAACCGACATCATGGGCGTGCTCGCCTAAGGAGTTGATGGAACAATGGCTGCTAAAGATGTGAAATTCGGCGGAGATGCACGCGAGCGGATGCTGCGCGGCGTCGACATCCTCGCCAATGCGGTGAAGGTGACGCTGGGCCCGAAGGGCCGCAACGTCGTGCTCGACAAGGCCTTCGGCGCGCCTCGCGTGACCAAGGACGGCGTGACGGTCGCCAAGGAGATCGAGCTCGCCGACAAGTTCGAGAACATGGGCGCCCAGATGGTGCGCGAGGTCGCCTCGAAGACCTCCGACATCGCCGGCGACGGCACCACCACCGCCACCGTGCTGGCCCAGGCGATCGTCCGCGAGGGCTCCAAGTCGGTTGCCGCCGGCATGAACCCGATGGACCTCAAGCGCGGCGTCGACTTGGCCGTCGCGGCCGTGGTCGAGGACGTCAAGCGCCGCTCCAAGAAGGTCTCGACCTCCGATGAGATCGCGCAGGTCGGCACCATCTCGGCCAATGGCGAGCGCGAGATCGGCGAGATGATCGCCCAGGCCATGGACAAGGTCGGCAAGGAAGGCGTGATCACGGTCGAGGAGGCGAAGTCGCTCGCCACCGAGCTCGAGGTGGTCGAGGGCATGCAGTTCGACCGTGGCTATCTCTCGCCGTACTTCATCACCAATGCCGAGAAGATGGTCTGCGAGCTGGAGAACCCCTACATCCTCCTGCACGAGAAGAAGCTGTCCGGCCTGCAGGCGCTCCTGCCGGTGCTGGAGCAGGTCGTGCAGTCGGCCCGCCCGCTGCTGATCATCGCGGAGGACGTCGAAGGCGAGGCTCTGGCCACGCTCGTGGTCAACAAGCTGCGCGGCGGCCTCAAGGTCGCGGCGGTGAAGGCTCCGGGCTTCGGCGATCGCCGCAAGGCCATGCTGGAGGACATCGCGATCCTCACGCGCGGCCAAGTCATCTCCGAAGATCTCGGCATCAAGCTGGAGAACGTGAATCTGGACATGCTCGGCCGCGCCAAGAAGGTGGTCATCACCAAGGAGGAGACCACCATTGTCGACGGCGCCGGCAAGAAGCAGGACATCCAGGGCCGCGTCACCCAGATCCGCGCGCAGATCGAGGAGACGACCTCCGACTATGACCGCGAGAAGCTGCAGGAGCGGCTGGCCAAGCTCGCGGGCGGCGTCGCCATCATCCGCGTCGGCGGGGCGACCGAGGTCGAGGTGAAGGAGCGCAAGGACCGCGTCGAGGACGCCATGCACGCGACCCGCGCAGCGGTCGAGGAAGGCATCGTGCCGGGCGGCGGCGTCGCCCTGCTTTATGCCGGCAAGGTCCTCGAGAAGCTCCAGCCCGAGAACGAGGACCAGCGGGTCGGCATCGAGATCGTCCGCCGGGCGCTGCGCGCTCCGGTCCGGCAGATCGCGGAGAATGCCGGCGTCGACGGCTCCATCGTCATCGGCAAGCTGACCGACCAGAAGAACGGCACCTTCGGCTTCGACGCCCAGCGCGGCGAGTATGTCGACATGGTGAAGGCCGGCATCATCGACCCGACCAAGGTCGTGCGCACGGCGCTGCAGGATGCGGCCTCGATCGCGTCCCTGCTCATCACCACCGAGGCGATGATCGCCGAGCGGCCCGAGAAGAAGGCCGCTCCCGCGGGCGCGCCCGGCGGCGGCATGGGCGGCATGGGCGACATGGACTTCTAAACCGGTCCAGACCCGAGCCTCACTGACGCGAGCCGCGCCCCCTCACCGGGCGCGGCTCTTTCTTTTGCCGCGCGGCTACCCAATATTGCGGTGCTCATGCCGCTCGACACCGAAACCATCACCCGTTTGATCCGGACCGTCGTCGCCGAGGAGGTGGTCCCTCGGTTCGAGAAGCTCGCCCATGGGGACGTCCGGGAGAAGGCACCCGGCGATTACGTCACCATCGCCGATATCGAGACCGAGCGGCGTTTGACGGAGGAGCTGACGCGCCTCTTGCCGGGCTCGGTGGTGATCGGCGAGGAAGCCGCGGCGGCCGACCCCGCGATTCTCGGCCTGCTGGCGCACGACGCGCCGGTCTGGGTCATCGACCCCGTCGACGGCACCTGGAACTTCTCCGAAGGGCGGCGGCATTTCGGCACCATGGTCGCGCTCGTCCGCGACGACCGGATCGAGGCGGCCTGGATTCACGACCCCTTGGGCGGCGACACGGCCGTCGCCGAGGCGGGGGCGGGCGCCTGGATCGGCGAGCGCCGCCTCTCGGTCAAGAAGCCCGGGCGGCCGGAGGAGCTGCGCGGCGCGCTGCTCGCCGGCTATTTCGGCGACAAGAAGCTCGGCGCGCGCATCCAGTCGCGGCGGAGCCAAGTCGGCGCGGTGAAGAGCCTGCGCTCGGCGGCGCATGAATATCTGCGCCTCGCGCGCGGCGAGATCCACTACGCGCTGTTCACCAAGCTGATGCCCTGGGATCACGCCGCGGGCGTGCTGATCCATGCGGAGGCGGGCGGCTATGCCCGCTATCTCGACGGCACTCCCTATCGGCCAAGCCAGGTCACGGCGAAGGGCCTCCTGCTCGCGCCCGACCCCGGGACTTGGCGGCGGCTTGAAACGGCGCTGCTCTCGGACTAAACGAGGTTATCCCCAAAGCAAGGAGTCGGCCGATGCGCGTAGCGTTTCTGGGATTGGGCGTGATGGGTTTTCCCATGGCCCGGCATTTGCGGGAGCGCGGCGGCCATGAGGTCGCCGTCTTCAACCGCACCCGCGCCAAGACCGACGCCTGGGTCCAGAAACATGGCGGCCGCGCCGCGGCGACGCCGCGCGAGGCGGCCCAGGGCGCCGATATTGTCTTCATGTGCGTCGGCAATGACGACGACGTGCGCGCCATCGCCTATGGCAAGGACGGCGCGCTGGCCGGGATGGGGAAGGGCGCGATCCTGGTCGATCACACTACCGCCTCGGCCGACCTCGCCCGCGAGCTCTACCAGAAGGGCAAGGAGCAGGGCGTCGACTTCATCGACGCGCCGGTCTCCGGCGGGCAGGCGGGCGCGGAGAACGGCCAGCTCTCCGTCATGTGCGGCGGCGATCAGGCGCCGTTCGACCGCGCCAAGCCGGTCATCGA
>JAREAF010000265.1 GCA_029240475.1 Rhodospirillales bacterium
GGCCAGAGCGGCTACGGCCAGAGCGGCTACGGCCAGAGCGGCCAGAGCGGCTATGGCCAGAGCGGCCAGAGCGGCTACGGCCAGAGCGGCTACGGCCAGTCGAGCGGCGGCTATGGCAGCACCGGGAGCAGCGGCAGCAGCGGCAGCAGCGGCAGCAGCGGCAGCAGCGGGCGTTACGCCGGCGGCACCAGCGGGACAAGCGGCACGAGCGGCAGCAGCGGCGCGACCGGCTCGAGCAGCGGCACGAGCGGCTCCAGCGGCTCGTCGGGCACGAGCGGCAGCAGCAGCGACCGCAGCAAGACCTGAGTCAGGCGTCAGAGGACAGAGGTCAGAAGTCAGGTTAATACCGGCTTCTGGCTTCGCGTCCCACACGTCGAGATCGGGAGTCGGAGTCCGCTTCGGCTCCCTTCTGACTTCTGACTTCTGATTACTGACTTCTGGACCACGGCATGATCGGCACGGTCGAGATCGCGTTCTTGGGCGAGCCCTCGATCAGCCGGTCGCTATAGACGAGATAGACCAGCGTGTTGCGCTTCTTGTCGTGGAAGCGGACGACATGCAGCCGCTTGAACAGGATCGAGCGGCGCTCGCTGAACACCTCCTCGCCGTCCTCCAGCTCGCTGAGGAACCGCACCGGCCCGATCTGCCGGCAGGCGATCGAGGCGTCCGAGGTATCCTCGGCCAAGCCCAGCGCGCCGCTGACCCCGCCCGTCTTGGCGCGGCTGACATGGCAGGCGACGCCCTCGACCTTGGGATCGTCGAAGGCCTCGATGACGATCTTGTGGTTGGGCCCGAACACCTTGAAGACGGTGTCGACGCTGCCGATCTCCTCGGCCGCGGCGACGGAGGCGGCGGCCAGCGCCGCCGCGGCAAGCGCGATCCAGCCTCTCATCGGATCATATATACCTTGCGCACGGTTTCGCTGACCCGGCAGGTGCCCGACCATCCTTGCGGGAAGAAGGCGACGGTGTCGGGCCGGATCTCGATCACCTCGCCGGAATCATGCCTGTAGGTGCAGCGGCCCTCGAGGAAGTGGCAGAACTCGTCGCGCGTCACCACGCAGCGCCAGGTGCCGGGCGTGCAGACCCAGATGCCGCATTCGCTGCTGCCGTCGGCATTGCGATGCAGCAGCCGGCCCGAGGTCATCGACTTGCCCTCGAGCGGCTCGGCGACCGGACCCCAATCGACCAGCTCGCCGACCGAACGGGGCTCGCTCAGATGCGGGGCGCTGCTCACGTCCAGCGCCCCTCGGCCACGTCGGCGATGAGTTTCGCCGCCTTATGCCGCCCGTCCGCCTTGCGCATGTGATGGCTGAGCTCGGCCAGCCGCCGATGCATCGCCGCGTCCTTCAACAGTCGGTCGATCGCGCCGGTGAGGTCGGCCTCGCTCCAGTCGTAGCGCGGCAGGCGCGCCCCCATGCCGGTGTCCTCGATGCGGCGGGCGTTGTCGAGCCCGTCCCAGCAATAGGGCATGATCAGCGCGGGCTTTCCGAAATAGAGCGCCTCGTTGAAGCTGTTGTTGCCGCCGTGATGGATGAAGAGGTCCACCTGCGGCACCACGGCCGGCTGCGGGAACCAGCTCTCCAGGATCACATTCCCCGGCACGGTCCCGTACTTGGCCTTGTGGTCGCCGACATTCATCAGGTAGCGGTGCGGCGTCTTGCCGAAGGCCTCGATCATGCGCCGGTAGAGATCGATGTCGTTGGCGCCGAGGCTGCCGAAGCTCACATAGATCAGCTTGCCGCCCGCGTTCTTGGCGAAGCGCGGCACCTCGTAGTTTCCCTCCTCGCGCACGCAGCCTTCCAGATACTGGAAGCGCTTCGGGTTGAGCGGATTGCGCCGCTTGAACCTCAGCGGCTCGGGATAGAGCAGGAGGTTGAGCCAGGGCGAGGCCTCGAAGAACTGGCCCAGAGGATAGGGCTCGTGCTCGACCGAGGCGAGGAACTGGTTGAAGCGGTCGTGCGTCGGCTTGACCGCCTTCAGGAACGCATTGTCGAACTGCTCGAAGCAGGCCTTCTCCTTCTCCCCGCAGCCGGAGAGATGCGGCGGGATGTCGGGATCGGGGATCTCGTTCTCCGAGCACGAGATGATGCGGATCCAGGGCACGCCCGCCCGCTTGATCGCCGGGAAGAGGATCACATTGTCGACGCAGACGAGGTCGGGCTTGATCTCGTCCAGATGCTTCCTCAGGCCCGGCTCGGCCAGGATCGCGCTGTCGACGATCGCCTCCCAGACCGGCACGACGTAGGTGGGGATCTGCTCGATCGGCGAGAGGTGGAAATGCGGCAGATGCTCGGCGATGAAGTTCTCCCAGAACTTCGCCACCTCCTCGTCGGACATGTCGCCCGACATGTTCACCAGATATTCGGGGAAGCCGTATTTCTCGAACACGCCCTTGAAGCCGCGGTCGCAGACGAAGACCGGCTTGTGCCCCATCTCGCGCAAGGCCTGCGCGATGCCGACGCAGTTCAGCGCGGGTCCGAAGGCGGCCTCCGGAAACAGCACGATCGTCTTTCCAGCCATGGCTCCACGCCTCTCCCTCGCGGCGGCCGTTCATGGCCGCCGTCGTCGATCCGGTTTCAGCGAGGAGAGGATACTACTGCGCCGGTTCGAGCTGTCGCTGGATTTTCTGAGGCGCGACCGCCTCAAGCGCGCCGAAGAACGCGCCATGGCCTGGCAGGCCTATATCGCCGCCCGCGAGCTCCGCTGCGAACCCGTGGCCCGCGAGCGGGCGGCACGACGATTCCTCCAGGCGCATCCGCACCGGATGCGGCGCGAAATTGAAGGCGCAGAGGATGCGTTCCTCGCCCAGCCGCCGCTCGAAGGCGAGCACGCCCTGCGGCGCCGGCAGCATGCGGATCGAGCCGGAGACGAGCGCGGGATGCGCCTTGCGCCATCTCAGGAACTGCCGCCAGGCGTGGAGCGGCGCGCGCGCATCCGCCTCCTGCCGGTCCAGCGCGAAGGCGTGATGAGCGGCCGGCACCGGCAGCCAGGGCCGCTCGGCGGTGGTGAAGCCCGCATGCGGTGCGCCGGCGCGCCAGGGCATCGGCGTGCGCGCGCCGTCGCGCCCCCGGAACTCCGGCCAGAAGGCGATGCCGTAAGGATCGCGCAGATCCTCCAGCGCCAGCTCCGCCTCCGGCAAGCCCAGCTCCTCGCCCTGATAGACGCAGATGCTGCCCTTGAGGCTGAGCAGCAGCGCCATCAACAGGCGCGCCATCTCACCATGCTCGGCATTGGCGCCCCAGCGCGTGACCGAGCGCACCACGTCGTGATTGCTGAAGGCCCAGGTGACCCAGCCGTCCGGCTCCCGCTCCGCTTCGGCGATAGCCTCGCGGAAGGCGTCCGGCGTGAAGTCGCGGCGCATGAGGCCGAGCGTGTAGGCGGTGTGCAGGCGCGTGCCGCCCGCATCGGTGTAGATGCCGCAGCGATGCAGCGCGTCGCCCTCGCTCGACACCTCGCCCAGCAGCGCGCGGCCAGGCCAGCGGTCGATGAAGGCGCGGATGCGCTCGAGGAAGGCCGGCATCTCCGGCTGCATCATGTCGTGCACATGCCGCTGCAGGCCGAAGGGCCTGGCCGGGCGGTCGGGGCGCGGGCGAGCGGGGTTGTCGCGCAGATCGGGATCGTGGAAGGAGAAGTCGATCGCGTCCAGCCGGAAGCCGTCGACCCCGCGATCGAGCCAGAAGGCCCCCGCCTCGAACAAGGCCTCGACCGCCGCCTCGTTGCGCAGGTTGAGCTGCGGCTGGCTCGGCAGGAAATGGTGCAGATAGTACTGGCGCCGGCGCGGCTCCCAGCTCCAGGCGCTGCCGCCGAACACCGAGAGCCAGTTGTTGGGCGGCGTGCCGTCCGGCTTGGGATCGGCCCAGATGTACCAATCGGACTTCTCGGCCCCGGCGGAGGTCCGGCTGTCGCGGAACCAGGGATGGGCATCGGAGCTGTGGCTCCAGACCTGGTCGATGATGACCTTCAGCCGGAGCTCGTGGGCGCGCCGGATCATTTGGTCGAAGTCGGCGAGCGTCCCGAACCGCGGATCGACGCCGCAATAGTCGCTGACGTCGTAGCCGAAATCCTTCATCGGCGAGGGAAAGAAGGGCGAGACCCAGATCCCGTCCACGCCGAGCGAGGCGATATGGTCGAGCCTGGAGGTCAGGCCCGGCAGGTCGCCCTGCCCGTCTCCGTTCGAATCGCAGAAGCTTAAGGGATAGACCTGGTAGAGAACGGCGCCGCGCCACCAGTCGGCGCGCGCCTCGCGCTCAGCGGCCATGCCGGCCGGCTCCCCCCAATAACGTACCGCGTTCGGATATAGCTCAGATCCGCGCCCCAGCGCCATCTCGACCATGCTCCCCGATCCTTGTGCGCGCGGTTAAGAAGCGAAGATCGTGGTTAGCGGAAGGTTAATGCCCCGAGATTGCCTCATGGACGTTCCTGGCATGGCGATGCTGGGCTAGGATCGAGACGGCCTTAGAAGTGGAGGAGCGTCATGGCGGAAGCGGCCCAGAACGTCGAGGACGGCCTCCTCATCAATCGCATGCACATGCCGCACCGGATCGAGCCCGGCATCGCGCACCGGGCGCGGATCGGGCTTGTCGTGCTCGCCTCCGACCACACGATCGAGCATGAGTGGCGGCGTATGTTGGATATCGACGGGATCGCCGTCTATCACAGCCGTATCGCCAACTCCCCCACCATCACCCCCGAGACCTTGAAGGCGATGGAGGCGGGGCTCACGCAGGCGACCGACGTGATCCTTCCCGGCGTGCCGCTGGACGTGGTCGCCTATGGCTGCACCTCCGGCGCCATGGTGATCGGCGAGGACAAGGTCGCCGAGCGCATCCGCGCCGCGCGGCCGGCCGTCGCGGTCACCACGCCGATCACGGGCGCGCTCGCCGCGATGCGGGCGCTGAACGCACGGCGCATCGCCCTGCTCACGCCCTATATCGACCGCATCAACCAGATGATGCGCGGCTATATCCAGGCGCGCGGCGTCGAGGTGCCGGTGATGGGCTCGTTCAACAACGAGAACGACAACGAGGTCGCCTGCATCGCCCCGGAAAGCTTGCGCGATGCGGCCATCGAGCTGGCGCAGGAGAAGTCGGTCGACGCCGTGTTCGTCGCCTGCACGAGCCTGAGGCTCGCGGCCGTGGTCGAGGAGATCGAGCAGCGCTCGGGAAAGCCGGCGCTCTCTTCCAACCATGCGATGGCCTGGCACGCGCTGAGGCTCGCCAGATATCGCGACGCGGTGCCGGGCTTCGGGCGGCTCTTCCGAATCTGACGCGCTAGAACCGGCCGGCCGTCATCCCGTCCAGCGCGATCGGAGACTCACCCGAGTCGGCCCGATGATCGGTGGTCCGTCCGGCGTCATCGGCCTGAGGCAGGACCAATAGGACGGGTGGTCATAGTCGCCACCGTCGGGAAAGAGCTCGCGCGCGACCTTCAGCATAGGGGCGAAATCGGCGGGCGCATGGCGCGTGTCGTAGCCGGCGAAGTCGGCGGTCGCGGTCAGCCGCAGCTTGCCGCCTATGCGCGCGAAGGCGACGAGATAAGCCTCGTCGACGCCCGGCATGTGCGGCGCGCCCGCATGTCCGTCGATCGGGACGGTCAGCGAATAGCCCTTGACCGGATAGACGGGGATTCGCACCCCCGCCGTGCGCGCGACCGACGGGCTGTAGCTTCCGAGAGCGAGCACGAAGGCATCGGCCTTGAGGCGGCCGTGGCTGGTCAGAGCGGCGGTCGCGCGGCCGCGCTCGACCGACAGACTCTCCACATGCGTCTCCCACGAGAAGGCGACGCCGTGCTGGGTGGCCGCGCTCGCGAGCAGCTCGGTGAAGCGGAAGCAGTCGCCGCTCTCATCGACCGGGCTATAGAGGCCGCCGGCAAGCTTTGACCGCGCCGCGCGCAGCGCGGGCTCCAATTCGACGCAGCGGTCGGGATCGGCATTCTCGATCTCGAGCCCGTGCTCGCGCAGCAGCGCGGAGTTGGCGAACCCGGTCGCCAGATGCTCCCGGTCGCGGAACAGATAGAGCGCGCCCTTGCCCGAGAGGCCGCAATCGATCCCGGTCTCGGCCGCGATCTGGTGCAACTCCTCGCGGCTGAACAGCGCGAGCCGGAGCTTGACGAGCGTGTTGCGGCGGTTGCGCTCGGCCGTGCAGTTGGCGAGGAATTTCAGGCTCCACAGCCACAGCGCGGGGTCCGGCTTCAGGCGGAAGCGGAGGGCCGTGTCCTCGCGCCAGAGCGATTTCAGCAGGATGGACGGCGCGCGCGGGCTGGCCCAGGCATAGACATGTCCCGGCGCGATGATCCCGGCGTTCGAGAAGCTCGTCTCGCGCGCGGGGCCCGGCTGGCGGTCGACGACCGTGACCTCATGGCCTTCGCGGGCGAGCAGATAGGCGGTGGCGACTCCGACCACTCCGGCGCCGAGCACGACGATCCGCATCGATGGGGCAGCCCCCGACCATTCATGCCAATGCGGCAGATTAGCTGCGCCGACGCTGGCTGGCCACCATGCCGGGACAGCTTGCCGGGAAGAGCCCGGATGCTTATCTCTGGGGCATGCGCGCACAATGGACGCAATATCATTGGCGGCGCTGGCAGGCAGGCCAGCGCACCCTCAGTTGGCGCGAGCGCCTCGCGCTGATCCTGATCGTTTTGGCCGCGATCCCGGTCCTGCTGCTTGTGTTCGCGGGGCTGTTCTTCTTCGTGGTCGGCCTGGCGACCGTGGGCTTGGCCGGCTGGCTCATCGCGGCTTTCCTGAAGCCGCGCCGGCCGCAAGGCCCGCCCTCCGTCATCGCTGCGGACTATGTGCGGCTGCCCGACGAGCCGCAGGACCGCGGCCGTCCCTGATCCGCGGGCGGGGGCGTACGGCTGCCGCTTGTTCGCCTTCTCGGCGGGCCATAGAGTGCCTGCTGGGACCGCAACCCTAAAGAGGCACCTCCGTTCTCCAAGATCGACATCTGCGGAGGAGGTCTGCTCTCATCCGAAGCGGATTTGAGCGCAAGCATCAGAAGATGAGACTCCCGTGAAGAACAGGACGTACGACCGCATCGCCCCGCTCTACGATCTGCTCGATTGGCCGTACGAATATACGTGGCGCGGACGCCTGCGCGCGCGGATGTTCGAGGGCCTGTCGGGGCGCATCCTCGATGCGGGCGTGGGCACCGGCCGCAACATCCCGCATTATCCCAAGCACGCCGAGGTGATCGGGATCGATGCCAGCGCCGGGATGCTGGAGCAGGCGCGCCGCCGGGCGGACCGTCTGGGCGCGCGGGTTCAGCTCCTCCAGGCGGACATGATGCGCACCGAGTTTCCCGACGCCAGCTTCGATGCGATCGTCTCCACCTTCGTCTTCTGCGTGCTGGACGACGACCAGCAGCTTCCGGCTCTGCGGGAGCTGCGGCGCATCTGCAAGCCGGGCGGCACCATCCGCCTGCTCGATTACACGCTCTCCACGCGGCCGCTGACCAAGCTCTTGATGCGCACGCTGGAGCAGATGTCGAACCGGCTCTTCGCCGCGCGCTACGATGTGCACACCGAGGCCTATGTCGAGCCGGCGGGCCTGACCATGGTCGACCGGCGCTTCGTGTTCAGCGACATGGTTCGGCTCTTGGAGCTGCGCCCCGCCGAGCCGGGCGACGCACCGCGGCGCCGCAGCTCGACGGCGGCCGAGCCGCAAGCCGTTCGCCCACAGCCGGACGGCTATCCCGCCCCCGCCAGATAGCGCGGGCGGATCCGGGGGACGTATCCATGGCACTCCTGGA
>JAREAF010000266.1 GCA_029240475.1 Rhodospirillales bacterium
CCCTCCGGGCGAGGCCTTCGGCTTGGCGCTCGGCTTCGTTCAGCGCTCGAAAGCCTGAAGCTCCGTCGCCACACGCGCGAAGACCGCGTCCCAATCGCCGCGCTTGGGCTGCCGGAACAGCCGCACGCTGGGGTACCAGGGGCTGTCCTCGCGGTCGAGCAGCCAGAACCAGTAGGGCGTGAAGGGCAGCAGCACCCAGGCGGGCCGCCCCAACGTGCCTGCCAGATGCGCGGGCGCGCTGTCGACCGTGATCACCAGGTCGAGCCGGTCCATCAGCGCCGCGGTGTCGGCGAAATCCTCGAGCAGCGGCCCGGCATCGAGGATCTTGCCCGGCGCCACCGAGGCGAGCTGCTCGGCCTGCGGACCCTTCTGCAGGCTGACGAGCTGAACCCTGGGGTCATCCGCGAGCGGCAGGAAGCGAGCCAATTCCAGCGACCGCTGCGCGTCGCCGGCATAGGCGGGGTTGCCGCCCCAGGCGATGCCCACGGTCAGTCGGCCGCTGGTCTTGGCGAGCAGCGCGTCGAACTTCGAACCGAGCTGCGGATCGGGATGGAGGTCGGGCGGCGGCGGCACGGTCGAGGGATAGGTCGCGAACAAACGCGGCAGCTCCATCAGCGGCGCGTGCAGGTCGGCAGAGGACAGCCGCTCCCCGGCGACGATCAACCGGTCCACGTCCGGCAGGCGGCGGAACAGGCGCATCAGCGCCGGCTGGCACTCGAGGAACACCGTCGCGCCCTGCGCCTTCACCATGGGCACGAAACGTGAGGCGGCGATGGTGTCGCCGAAGCCCTGCTCGGCCCAGAGCAGGATGCGCTTGCCGGTGAGGTCCTCGCCTTCCCAGGCGGGCATCGGCAGCCGGCGCGGCCGCGCGTCGCGGGTGCGCCAGCGCAGGCGGTAGTCCTCCAGCCCCGGACCCCAGCGGCCCAGCACCAGATGCACATAGCCGCGGCCGAGGCGCGCCTGCAGGTGATCGGGGTCGAGCGCCAGCGCCTGGTCGAAGCTGATCGCTGCTTCGCCGAGCCAGCCCTCGGCGATCAGGGCGTGCCCCAGGCCGGCATGCGCATCCGGGAGGTCCGGCGCGAGCGCGACCGCGCGCTTGCAGCATGCGACCGATTCCTCCGCATGACCGAGATGGCGCAGGCACTGCCCGAGCAGGCTGAGCGCCGCCGCGTAGCGAGGATTGAGGGCAAGGGCCTTGTGGCAGGCGCGCGCCGCATCCGGCCAGCGCTTCAGATCGGCCAGGACGAGTGCAAGATTGAGCTGCGGCTCCGGCCGGTCGGACTGCGCCTTGGCGACGCGCGCCAATTCGGCCTCGGCCCGGTCGAGCTCGCCCAGATCGCGCAGGACGAGGCCGAGATTGGTTCGCGCCGCGTGGTGCGATTCGTCGCCCGACAGGACGGCCTGATACTGCTCGGCCGCCTCGGCGAGTTGGCCCTGGTCGCGCTTGAGATTGGCGAGGTTGAACAGCACGTCCGGGGCGCCGGGCGACAGGGTCAGCGCGCGCCGATAGCTCGCCTCGGCCTCATCGAGGCGCCCGCGGGCCCTCAGCGCGACGCCGAGATTGGCATGCGCCGGCGCCAGGTCCGGCACGAATTTCAGAAGCCGCTCGTAGAGCGCGATCGCCTGATCCAGCTCGCCGGCGCGGTGGTGGCGCAAGGCTTCGGAGAGGAGCCTGCGCGAGGTATCGTCGGGACGGCCGGGCACTCCCGCTAGCACGCTCACCACCGTGACGCCCCTGGCCCTTCAGTGCTTCACGCCGAGCCAGATTTTCCTTTTGACGGCGTATAGTAGGCCCGTGAAGACGATCAGGAAAAGCACCGACTTGACGCCCATGCGCTTGCGCGCCTCCAGCGTCGGCTCGGCCGCCCAGGCCAGGAAGCTCGTCACGTCGGCGGCCATCTGCGGCACGGTCGCCTCCACGCCCTCCGGATAGGCGACTGCGCCGTCCGACAAGGGGGGCGGCATGGCGATGACATGGCCGGGGAAGTACTTGTTGTAATACTGCCCTTCCTTGAGCGGGAAATCGGCCGGCGGCTCCTCATAGCCGATCAGCACGCCATAGACATGATTGGCGCCGCCCGCGCGCGCCTCGACCAACAGCGAGAGGTCGGGCGGCAGCGCGCCATTGTTGGCCACGCGCGCGGCCTGCTCATTGGGGAAGGGCGCCTTGAAAGGATCGGAGGGCAGGCCGGGGCGCTCGAACATCTCGCCTTGGTCGTTCGGCCCGTCGGTGTAGGTCTGCTCGGCCGCGAGCGCCTTGATCTCGTCTTCCGAATAGCCGAGGGCGGCCAGCTCGCGATAGCGGATCAGCGTCAGGCCATGGCATCCGGCGCAGACATTCCGATAGACCTCGTAGCCGCGCCGCACGTCTTCGCGCTCGAAGGTGCCGAACAGTCCGTCGAAGCTCCAATGCCGCTCCGGCAGCTCGACTTCCGATTCCGCGGCCAATGCCGTCCCCGCGGCCATCAGAAGGGCGGCCACGCCGCCGAAGATGCTCCAGCGCATTGCCCCGCCCCCTTAAGCCTTGTCCATAGCCCGCGCCGGCGCCGGCGCATAGCCCCCGCCCGACAGAACGGGCTGACTGATGCTGACCGGAAGCGGCCTCGGCCGCTCCAGCCGCGACAAGAGCGGCAGCAGCACGATGAAATGCAGGAAGTACCAGATCGTCGCGATGCGGCCGATCACGACCCAAGTGCCCTCGGGCGGGTTGGCGCCGACCACTCCGAGCACGACGCAATCCACCACGAGTATCCAGAAGAAGATCTTGTAGATCGGCCGGAAGCGCGCGCTGCGCACCGGCGAGCGGTCGAGCCAGGGCAGGATGAACAGCACGAAGATCGCTGCGAACATCAGCACCACGCCGCCCAGCTTGTTCGGCACCGCGCGCAAGATCGCGTAGAAGGGCAGGAAGTACCATTCCGGCACGATGTGAGCGGGAGTCGCGAGCGGGTTGGCCGGGGTGTAGTTGTCGGGCTCGCCGAACAGGTTGGGCGCGAAGAACACCACCAGCGCGTAGAAGATGAGGAACACGCCCAGACCGAACATGTCCTTGGCCGTGTAGTAGGGATGGAACGGCAGCGTGTCCTGCGGTCCCTTGGTGTCGATGCCGAGCGGGTTGTTCGAGCCGAAACGGTGCAGCGCGATGAGATGCAGCACCACCACGCCGACCAGCACGAAGGGCAGGAGGTAGTGCAGCGAGTAGAAGCGGTTCAGGGTCGGATTGTCGACGGCGAAGCCGCCCCACAACCAGCTCACGACGTTCTCGCCGACGAAGGGAATGGCCGAGAACAGGTTGGTGATGACGGTCGCGCCCCAGAAGCTCATCTGGCCCCAGGGCAGCACGTAACCCATGAAGGCGGTGGCCATCATGATCAGCAGGATGACGACGCCCAGGATCCACAGGAGCTCGCGCGGCGCCTTGTAGGAGCCGTAATAGAGGCCGCGGAACATGTGGATGAAGGTGATGATGAAGAACATCGACGCGCCGTTCATATGCAGGTAGCGGATGAGCCACCCGTAATTGACGTCGCGCATGATCCGCTCGACCGATTCGAAGGCGTAGTCGGTGTGCGGGGTGTAGTGCATCGCCAGGACGATGCCGGTGACGATCATCGTCACCAGCATGATCCCGGCCAGCGAGCCGAAATTCCACCAGTAGCTGAGGTTCCGCGGTGTCGGGTACTCGTTCAGCTCGTGATTGAGGAAGGTGAAGACCGGCAGCCGGTAGTCAATCCAGCGGACGACCGGGTTCCTGAAGACGGGCGCGCTCATGCCGCAGCTCCTCCGGCGGGACCGACCTCGCCGATGCGCACGACCGTGTCGCTCGCATAGACATAGTCGGGCACGACCAGGTTCTGCGGAGCGGGGCCCCTGCGGATCCGCCCCGAGGTGTCGTAATGCGAGCCATGGCAGGGGCAGAACCAGCCGCCGTAATCGCCCTTGGGGTCGGTCGCCTTCTGCCCGAGCGGGATGCAGCCCAGATGCGTGCAGACGCCGACGGTGATCAGCCATTCCGGCCGCTGCGCGCGCGCCTCGTCGGCTTCCGGATCGCGCAGCTCGCCGAGCTGGACCGAACGCGCCGCCTGGATCTCCTCCTCCGTGCGATGGCGGATGAAGACCGGCTTGCCGCGCCACTTGACCGTGATCGCCTGGCCGACGGCGATCGGCGACAGATCGACCTCGACCGTCGAGAGCGCCAGCACGTCGGCGGAGGGATTCATCTGGTCGATGAACGGCCAGAGCACCGAGGCCGCGCCCACCGCGCCGACCGCGGTGGTGGCGAGGATCAGGAAATCGCGGCGGGAACCCCCGCCCTCCCCATGGCCGTGTCCTCCGGCCTGGCCGCGGACCGCCTCAGCACCATGGACCATTAAAGTTCGTTCCTTTCGTTCTTATTCCGGCCCGCAGACCGCTGAGGACCCGCGAGCAGGCCGCTCAGCGCGCCGGGCGTGCCTCTTAGCGCATCTCAGATCGGCAGCGCAACGGGCCTCGGCGCGATCGCGCGCAAGGGACTATGGCCATGGGCCGAAAGGGCCGGGATGCGTCACCCTGCCGCAGAGCGGGCCTTCGCGGCGCCGACGCGACGGGCTAGTTTCGAGCCCGATGCGCCTTGCCCTTTTTCAGCCCGACATCCCGCAGAACGCCGGCGCGCTGATCCGCCTCGGCGCGTGTCTCGGCATCGAGATCGACCTGATCGAGCCGCTCGGCTTCATCCTCGACGACCGGCGCCTGAAGCGCGCGCACATGGACTATCTAGAGCATGTGCAGATCCGCCGGCACGGCTCCTGGGAGCGGTTCCTCGAGGAGCGGCCGCCCGGCCGGCTCGTGCTTTTGACCCGGGCGGGCGACCTCCGCTACACCGAGTTCCGCTTCGCGCCGGACGACATCCTGCTGCTGGGCCGCGAGAGCGCCGGCGCTCCGCCGCAGGTGCATGCCAGCGCCGATGCGCGGCTCAGGGTGCCGCTGCGGCCGGGCCTGCGCTCGCTCAACGTGGCGATCGCCGCGGCGATGGTGCTGGGCGAGGCCTTGCGTCAGACGGAGGGATTCCCGCCATGAGCGCCGATCCGCTTCTCGAGCGAAAAGAGCGCGCCAGCGCCTGGTTCGAGCACCTGCGCGACGAGATCTGCGCCGCGTTCGAGGCGATCGAGGCGGCGCACTCCGGACCTCTGGCGGACCGCCCCGCCGGCCGCTTCGAGGGCACCCAATGGGAGCGGCCGGGCGGCGGCGGCGGGGTCATGTCGGTGATGCGCGGGCGCGTCTTCGAGAAGGTCGTCGTCAATGTCTCGACCGTGCACGGCGCCTTCAGCGAGGA
>JAREAF010000267.1 GCA_029240475.1 Rhodospirillales bacterium
GGAAGGTGCGGTGCGGATCGAGATTGGACACGACCACGCGCGCCGCGATCCGCTCGCCGTCCGCAAGCTCCACACCGCTCGCGCGGCCGTCCTCCACCATGACGCGCCGAACCGGCGCGTTCACGCGCAGACACGCGCCTGCCGCTTCCGCGGCCGCGCCGAACGCGTCGGCGACCGCGCCCATGCCGCCCCTCGGAACGGCCACCGCGCCCGGTTTGCCGGCGACCGCCCCCGCAAGCCGATAGAGAAGCGTCAGCACCGTCCCCGGCGCGCGCGGACCATATGCAGTCCCGAGCACCGCATCGAAGGCGACGGCGGCCTGCAGCAGCGGATCGGGCAGCTCGTCCTCGACCAGGTCGGCGACATTGCCGGCGATGATGCGCAGGAACTCGCGCATCTCGTCCTTGCCTAACCCGCGGATCGCCCAGCCCATGCGCGCGAGGCGCATCATGTCGGTGCGCTCCGCGCCGGAGCCGAGACGCGGCGGCGGCTCGGCGCGGAAAGGCTCCAGCGCTCCGGCGAAGGACATAAGACGCGCGCGCAGGCGCTGCCACGCTTCGCGGTCGCCGGCGGAGAGCCCCTCTGCCGCGGCGGGGTCGGACGGAAGCAGCAGCGGCTCGCGCCCGGGCTCCAGCGCCACCGTCGGCAGGTCGGCGGCCGCGAGCGCGAGGCCGTGCCGCTCCAGTCTGAGCTCGCTGACGACCTTTGGATGCAGCATGTTCAGAAGGTGCGCCAACTCGGGCACGCGGAAGCCGTCGCCGAGATCGGCGGTGCGCGCCATTCCGCCCAGCCGAGGCTCGGCCTCGAGCAGCAGCACCTTCATGCCGCCGCGCGCCAGGAATCCGGCGCAGGCGAGCCCGTTGTGCCCGCCTCCGACGATGATGGCATCCGCTTGCGCCACCGCAGCCGCCCCGGTCAGGCCGCGCGCTTGAGGTCGCGCGCGATCTCGCGCGCGGCGTTCGCGCCCGGCGCGGCCATCACCCCGCCGCCTGGATGCGTCGACGATCCGCACATATAGAGACCCGGGATCGGTGCGCGGTACTGCGCAAAGCCGGGCACCGGGCGGTTGAAGAGGAGCTGGTCCATGGTCAGTTCGCCCTGAAAGATGTTGCCCTCGGTAAGGCCGACCTCGTTCTCGAGATCGGCCGGCGTGCGCACCTCGACATGGCGGATGAGGTCGCGAAAGTCGGGCGAGACCTGGGCGATGGTGTCGATGACAGTCTTGCCGAAGGCGTCGCGCGTCTGCGTGCTCCACTCGCCTTCGGCCAGCTTCGGCGGCGCGTACTGCACGAACACAGTCATGTAGTGCTTGCCGGGCGGCGCCATGGTCGGGTCGATCAAAGTCGGGATCAGCATGTCGACATAGGGCCGGCGCGACCAGGTGCCGGCCTTCCAGTCGTCATAGGCCTCCTCCATCTGGGCGAGGCTCTCGGTGACATGCATGTCGCCGCGCCAGGCGGGGCAGCCGGGCGGCAGCGCCGGGAAGCGCGGCAGCGCGTCGAGCGCGATGTTCAGCTTGCCGGAGGAGCCGCGGATCTTGAACTTGCGGACTCGATCGAGGAAGGGCGGCGGCAGGTCGCCGGCCTCGACCAGCTTGAGGAAGGTGCGCTTCACGTCGAGATTGGAGACGACCACCTTGGCCGCGATCTCCTCGCCCGATTCCAGCGCCACACCGACGGCGCGGCCGCCCTTGACGATGACGCGCTCGACCGGCGCCTCCGTCCGGATCTCGCCGCCATAGCCGCGCAGGGCCGAGGCCATGGCCTGCGTGATCGCGCCCATGCCGCCGCGCGCGAAACCCCAGGCGCCGATCGCGCCGTCCATATCGCCCATGTAATGGTGCAGCAGCACGTAGGCCGTGCCCGGCGAATAAGGCCCCAGCGCGGTGCCGATGATCGAGCTGCCGGCCAGATGCGCCTTGATCAGGTCGTTCTCGAAATACTGGTCGAGGAAATCCCCGGCGCTCATGGTCCAGAAGCGGATCATGTCGTAGATCTGCTCCTCGTCGAGCGACCAGAGCCGGCGCCCCAGCTCCGCCATGCCCTTGAGGTCGCGCACCTTCAGCGAGACCGGATCGGGCGGCGTCCAGAGCAGGAGCGGCCGGATGAAGCGGCAGTGCCGGAGCACTTCGAGCGAGTAGCGGTCATAGGCCTCCGCATCGCGCGCGGAGTGCCGGGCGAATTCGCGACGCAGCCGGTCCTTGTCCGAATAGAGCGCGAAATACTCGCCCTCGCGCGTGAAGGTGACGCCGCCCTCATACGGGATGACCTGCAAACCGTGGCGCGGCAGATCGAGGTCGCGCACGATCTCCGGCCTGAGCAGGCTGCAGACATAGGAGCAGTTGGAATAGGTCCAGCCGGGCGTCAGCTGCCGGCTGACCGCGGCGCCGCCGATATAATCGTTACGCTCCAGCACCAGCACGTCCAGGCCGAGCCGCGCAAGATAACAGGCTGTGGTGAGGCCGTTATGGCCCGACCCGATCACGATGACGTCGCGGCGCTTCAAGCGTCGAAAACCTCCTGCCGGAGCGGCCGGCCGGATGCGGCCGAGCAAGGCTGAGAATGCCAGCAATCTTTGCTGGCTGTCCAGCCAGCCTTTGGACGGGCGTTTAACCGGAAGAAGCCGGGTTTCCTCGTTGACATCGATGGGCCGCAGTCACAATCATGCGGAGCAATCGCTGAATCCTGACGAGGAGAAGACGGCATGGCCTCCCCCACTTCCAGCATGGCCGGCGCACCGTCGGGATTAACCCGGCGGGAAGAAGCCAAGGAGCGGCGGCGGCTGGAATTGATCGAGGCCACCGTCCGCTCCATCGCCAAGCGGGGCTTCTCCGACACCACCCTGGCCGATGTCGCGGACATTGCGGGCCTCTCGCGCGGCATCGTCAATTTCTACTTCAAGAGCAAGGACGCCCTGTTCGCCGAGACGCTGCGTTTCCTGGCCGATGAATATCGCCAGGCCTGGCGCAAGTCGCTCGCCAAAGCCGGAGAGGACCCGGCGCGGCGCCTCAGGGCGATGCTGATGGTCAATTTCGAGCCGCGCATCTTCAGCCGCAAGAAGATCGCCGTCTGGTACGCCTTCTGGGGCGAGGCGAAATCGCGTCCGGCCTATCTCGCCGTCTGCGAGGAGAAGGACCGCGAATATCGCGAGGCGCTCGATGCCTGCGTGGCCGCGGTGGTGGATGCCGGCAAGTACACTCTGGATGCGATGGCGATCTCGCGGACCTTCGATGCAGTGACCGACGGCTTCTGGCTCGACCGGCTGACCGATCCGCACTGCCCCCCGGTCGAGGAGTTCGCCGCCGCGACGGACCTCATGCTGTCCACCTATTTCCCGCGCCACTTCCCGCGGTCCGGGGCATGACCGCGGAGGCCGCGGAGCCCTTCACGCTTCCACCCGAGGCCAAGGCCTGGAAGGCGCGGGTCCGGCCGCTCGTCGCCGAGCTGATGCGCCACGAGGTCGCCGCCGAGCTCGCCGGCGGCGATCTGCCCAAGGAGATCGCCGCCCAGCACCGGGAGGCTGCGCTTGCGCTTGGCCTCTCGCGCATGGACGTCCCGCAGACCGAGGGCGGGCTCGGCCTGCCCTGGCTCGTGCAGGCGGCGGTCTGGGAGGAGCTGGGCCAGGTCACGAACGGGCTCTCCTGGTGCTTCTCCGAGCCGCAGCGCTGGATGGTCTCCGCCTGCTCGCAGGATCAGATCGCGCGATGGATCCGGCCGCTGATGGAAGGCCGGCGCGTCGAGGCCTACGCGATCACGGAATCCGAAAGCGGATCCGACCTAGAAGGCATCCGCACCACCGCTCGGCGCGACGGCAGCGACTATGTCATAGACGGCGAGAAGTGGTTCCTCACCGGCGCGAACAAGGCCGATTTCTTCTTCCTGCAGGCGCGCGTCGCCGGAGGCGGGAATGACGGCGCGCATGTGCTCTTCTTCTTCGATAAGGACACGCCGGGCCTGCGGCTGGTGCGCAGCCCGGCCTTCAGCCACAGCTACTCCGCCCATCACCCGATCTACCGGATCGAAGGCGCTCGCGTTCCGGCCGCCAACCTGATCGGGGGCGAAGGCGACGGGCTCGGCTTCACCTATGAATGGTTCCGGCGCGAGCGGATCATGATCGCCGCGCGCTGCTGCGGCGCCGCGCGGCGCCTCATCGAGGAGGCGCAGGCCTTCGCCGCGCAGCGCATCGTGTCGGGCCAGCCGATCGCCGCCTACCAGGCGATCCAGTTCATGCTGGCCGACAGCGCGACCGAGCTGCAGGCGGCGCGCTTGCTGACCTACGAGGCGGCCGGGGCCGAGGATCGCGGCCTCGACAAGCGCGCCGTCCATGCCCGTGCCTCTATGGCCAAGCTCTACGCCTCCGAGATGGCCGGGCGGGTCGCCGATCGCGCCGTTCAGATTTTCGGCGGGCGGGGCTATATGCGTGAGAATGTCGCCGAGCGCTTCTATCGGGAGCTCAGGGTGGAGCGGATCTGGGAAGGCACCAGCGAGATCCAGCGCCTGATCATCGCCGCCAGCCTGCTGAAACGCGGGCTGGCGGCGATGCTGGACTGAGCGCGCATGGTCACCGGCAGCGGCGCGATCGGAACCGAGCGAAGGGAACGCCGTGCCGGGCCGCTCATCGCCCTGCGGCTCGCCGGCGAGGGAGCCCGCCCCTACTGGCTGATCGCACCGGTCTTGCTGGTCGTGGGGCTGCTTCTCTGCGCGCCCCTCGCCTTCACCTTCGCCGTCAGCTTCTGGACCCAGCACAATCTCGACCTGGAGCGGACCTGGACGCTGGCGAACTACGTTCAGGCCTGGACCAGCCCGGTCTACCGGACCTTGTTCCTGCGCTCGCTCTGGGTTTCAGGCTCGGTCACGCTCCTGACCGTGCTGATCGCCTATCCGATCGCCTACTACGTCGCCTTCTATGTCCATGCCCGCAAGCTGACCTGGATCATCCTGCTGACCATCCCGTTCTGGACCAGCTATCTGCTCAGGGTCTTCGCCTGGAAGGTGATCCTGGGCTTCAACGGCGCGATCAATTCGGGCCTGCAGAACATCGGGCTCACCTCCGAGCCCCTTTCCTTCCTGCTCTACAATCCGCTCGCTGTCGTGATCACCCTGATCCATGCCTGGATGCCCTTCGCCATCCTGCCGATCTATGTCTCGTTGGAGAAGATCGACCGCTCGTTGATCGAGGCCGCCACCGATCTCGGCGATGGGCCGGTCGCGCGGTTTCTGCGCGTGACGCTGCCGCTCTCGATGCCCGGCGTCACCGCGGCGGCGCTGATGATATTCATCCCCACCGTCGGCGACTACATCACCCCG
>JAREAF010000268.1 GCA_029240475.1 Rhodospirillales bacterium
TTCACGTAAGGCACAGGCGATCTCCTTTTCGGATGGCTAAGAGCCCCACACACCGGCCTCGCGCTGATCGCGTGGCCTGTCCCCGATGCGGAAGCCTTCGGGGAAAGGATCGTCTTGATCGAGCAGGAGCTGGTAGAAGCCGGTCAGGAACGCGCGGCCGCTCACCCGAGGCACGATGACCGGAAACCCGGCTTCGGTCTTCGCCTCCATGACCTTGGCGGCGAAGGTGGTTCCCATCAGCCCCTCGAACAACAGCTCGTCTCCCGGCCGGGCCGTGCCTTTCGCCGTCAGTGCCGCGAGGTGCGCGCTCGCGCCGGTGCCGCAAGGCGAGCGGTCGAGCGCACCCGGTGGCGCCACGATCACTTGCTTCACGTCTCCGGTGCTGCGCCGACTTGAGCGGAAGAGCGTCTGGTAGCAGCGCTCGATGCCGGCGACAGAGGGATAAGCGATCCGGTGCTGCGCGTTTAGCGCCTGGATCAGGCTGCGAGCCTCCGCGATGATGGCAGCTTCGTTTTCCGGGCTAAGGTCGAGCCCGATCGCATCAGCATCCGCGATGGCGTAAAAGCAGCCGCCGTAAGCGACGTCCACCGTCAGGTTCGGCCGGCCCTGGCGCTTCACGACGATGTCTGGGAGCAGGAGAAAGGACGGCACGTTCTCAAAAGCGACCGCGCCGATTCGTCCGCTTTGGACGGACACCTTGCACGTGACGAGCCCCGCGAGCGTCTCGAATGTAACGGTGGTCTCTGGCTCGCGCGCCGGCGCCATGCCAATCGCGACGACCGTGGTGGCTGTGCCGATGATGCAGTGGCCGCTCATCGGCACATACTCGTCCTGTTCCGTGATCACGACGGAGAAATTCGCCCTCGGATCGATAGGCGGAAAGACGTACACCGAGCACATCATTGGATTGCCGCGTGGCTCGAAGTTCAGGAGCCGTCGCAAGGCGTCATCGTTCCGCTTCAGCCATTCCATCCGCTCTGCCAGCGTGGCGCCGGGCGGCACCGGCACGCCGCCGATGACGACCCGCGTCGGATTGCCCTCCGTGTGAGAGTCAACGGCCTGGACCATGCGCTTGAACGAAAGCGTCATTGCACAACCCACTCAGCCCGGGCACGTGCTCGGCTCATGACGCGAGCCCCCCGTCCACACGGATGACCTGTCCGGTCAGGTAACTTGCCGCGGGGGAGGCTAGAAAGGCGATCACGGCAGCTACCTCGTCGGCGGTCCCAAATCGGCCCATCGGCACATGCCCCGAGAGCCCAGCCTTCTCCTCGACCGAGAGGAACTGGTCGCGGTCGGCATCCTTCCGGATCAGGCCAGGTGCCACGACGTTCGCCGTGGCGCCGCTCGGTCCGAGCTGAACGGCAAGCGACTTTACGAGCACCTCCATTGCGCTCTTCGCAGCAGCGGAAGCGGGAAAGGTAGGATAATTCGAGCGGAACATATGCACGCTGTGAGCTGAGACGGCGATGATGCGACCGCCCCCGTGCCGGATATGGGGCAGCGCGGCGCTGGCGAGATCGAACAGCGAACCGGCCATAGCGGAGTGGCAGTAATCGAGATCAGCGCGCACGAGTTCCCCGAGCTGTCCCCGAAAAGGGAATCCAGCGTTCGCGACGACGACATCGAGCCGCCCAAATGCTTCGAGCGCGCGTTCTACGAGCCTTGTTCCGAAACCCGGAGCTGCGAGATCGCCGAGCAACCCAACCGAGCGGCCGCCGCGTTCGGCGATCTCCTGGGCGACACGGTGGCAGCCCTCCTCGTTGTCGCGCGCGTGCACCACTAGGCCAATACGTGGCGCGGCCAAGTGGCGGCAGACTGCTGCGCCGATCCCACTGCCGGACCCCGTCACGACCGCAACTCTCGTGATCTCCGCCGGATCACTCATGAGTCGCTCCGAAGCCCCAGGAGGCGACGGGGCTCGATCCCAAGCCGGATGCGGTCCCCAACCCGGAGCTCCCGGCGCGGGTCGGCCTCTATGATGACCGGCTCGGAGGCGACGCCTTCTACGAGGAGGCGCATGCGATCCCCCAAAAACGAAACCGCGGAGACAGTGCCCGCCAGCGCGCCCTCGGGCGGAGATTGCACCTCGTCCAGGATGGCCGCGTCCTCGGGCCGGAAATAGGCCGTGCCGCCGCCTACGAAGGATTCGGGCAGTTTCAGACGACCTCCGGGCAGAACGAGCCAGCCCTCGTCCGGCTGGCCGTCGAGGCGGTTTGTCGTGCCAATAAAGTTCGCGACGAACGCGCTGGCGGGCCGGTGGTAGACCTCACGCGGCGCGCCGATCTGCGCGACGCGACCGTGGCTCATAACGACGATGCGATCACCTAGCGCCATCGCCTCGGACTGGTCGTGGGTAACGTAAACCGTAGTGATCCTAAGCGAGCGCAGGAGCGCGTTGATCTCGAGTCGCAGCTCCTCCCGCAGCTTGGCGTCAAGCGCCGTAAGAGGCTCGTCCATCAGGAGCACGCGGGGCTGAACCGCGAGCGCCCGCGCCAGCGCAACGCGCTGCTTTTGGCCGCCGGAAAGCTGGTCAATGCGCCGCTCCCGCAGGGGGGCGAGATGCATCATCTGCAGCATCGATTCGACCCGCCGTCGGCGCTCCCCTTCCTCGACACGCCGGACCTTGAGCCCGTACGAAATGTTATCGGCGACGTTGAGGTTCGGAAACAGTGCATACGATTGAAAGACCATCCCGACCTTTCGCTTCTCGATCGGAACCCCTGTCACCTCGTCGTCCCCGAAGAACACGCGGCCACCGGGATCCGGGCTCTCGAGGCCCGCGATAATGCGCAGAGTCGTCGTCTTGCCGCAGCCAGAAGGTCCGAGGAGGACAAGCGTCTCGCCGCCTTGGATCGAGAGGTCCAGCGGCTCGAGCGCCCGCGTGCCGTCCCGGAACGTCTTGGCGCAGGCGCGCAGCCGGACCGGAACCCCGATACTATGCGCCGTCACGTGGATCCGGCCGGTTGCGGGACCACGGCCGCTTCCGCACGGCTAGGCCGGGCGGGCTCCGCGATGTATTGGATCAGGAGCAGCAATGGCACTATCATAAGAAGAAAGACGGTCGTGTAGGCGCTGCCTATTTCAATGCGCATGGAGGCGTAGCTGTCGGCGAGGCCGACCGGGACGGTCTTGTTGATCGGCGTGTGCAGCATCCAAGTGATGTTGAACTCGCCGACCGAAAGCGTGAGCACCATTAGGGCGCCCGCGACAATGCCGGAACGCGCGTTGGGCAGGCCAATCGTGAAAAAGCGCTGCCAATAGCTGGCGCCGAGGCTCGCTGCGCCCTCTTCAAGCGTCTTGAGGTCGATGGACGAGAGCACCGCCAGAACGGATCTCACCATGAACGGCAGCGTATAGAGTACATGCCCGACGAGGATGAACGTCCAATGGGAGCGGAACTCCCGGATTCCTCCATAGGTGATGATAAGGCCCAGTGCGATGGCGAGCCCCGGCACTGCGAGCGGTGTCACCAAAAGCTCCTCGACGAGCCGCGTCGTCCAGTGGTTGGCCTTGGCAAGGAAGTAGGCGGTCGGCACACCAACAATGAGGGTGACCGCGAGGCAGGCGAGTGCGATCACAAGCGAGAGTCCGATCGCATCTTTGTACAGTCCCCATACCTCGAACAGCCAGCGCAGGGTAAGGCCGCTCGAAAAGCCACGGATGTAATTTGCGGTGAAGCCGGCCATGACGGAGAGCACGACCGGGACAAACATGAAGGCGCAGACAAGAAGCGTGAAGAGAAGCTGCGCGATGAAGAGGCCGTTGCGTTGCATGGGCTACCCGGCCGCAGCGACCGTATTACCCGCAGCAGTTCGCGCAATCGCGAGCACGATCCAAGTGATCACGCCGAGTACGACGCTGAGCGCCGCCGCGGTTGCGATGTTCGCACGCAGCGTAAACTCGGTGTAGATCGTCATCGGCAACACGTTGATGTCGGTCGCGAGCGTGAAAGCGGTACCGAAGGCCCCCATCGCAGTCGCGAAACAGATCGCGCCGGCTGACACGAAGGCGGGCATAAGCCCGGGAATAATTACGTCGATGACCACGCGCCAGGAAGAGGCGCCGAGCGAGCGCGCCGCCTCCTCAATACTGCGGTCAAGCTTCTCTGCAGAGGCCATGACCGTGAGAATGACGCGGGGGATCGAGAAGTAAACATACCCAATGAAAAGACCGGTGATGGAGTAAGCGAAGACGAGGTTGCGGCCGGCGACGAGCTTCGCGATTTCGCCGATCACACCCTGCCGCCCGGCCAACATGATGACCATGAATCCGACGACCACGCCGGGGAAGGCGAGCGGAAGGGTCAGCATCGCGACGACGATCGAGCGGCCCGGAAAGCGGTTGCGGTCGAGGAAGACGCCGGCTAGCCCCGAGATCAGGAGGGTCACGAGGGTGACGGCAAGCGCAAGTACGACGGTGCTCACGAGGCTCGACAGGTACCGCGGATCCATCAGCACCGCGCCGTAGACCGCCGGCCCCTGCGGACCGCCGAAGCTCGCGACAAGGAGTCGCGCGAACGGTAGCAGGAAGAAGGCGAGCAGGATGATGCCGAGCGGAAGGACCGAAACCGCGAGGTTCGGAATCTCCTGCCGGCGGATCATCCCGCTCCCGCGCGCGGTTCCACTCGCCTCTGGCGGCTAGCGCCCCTCGGCCAGGTAGCGCTTGATGAAAGCGTCCTGCGCCTGCGCCACCTTCCGAAAATCGATGCCCGAGGCGCGGGCGTAGTCGGCATCTGGCAGGAACTTCGTCTTTGCCTCACCGGACGCGGCGCTCGGGCGTATCGGCCGAACGAAGGCGTTTGCAAAGACAGCTTGACCTTTATCAGTGAGGAGGAAATCGAGCACCTTCTTCCCGTTCGCTTGCTGCGGCCCGCCTTTCACGAGGCCCATGACGTAAGGAACGATCAGAGTGCCCTCTTCCGGAATGACGAAGCGGGCGTTGACCTTGTCCTGGTGCTGCGCGCGATACGCATTGAAGTCGTAGTCGATAAGGATCGGGATTTCGCCGGAGACTACGCGCGCGTAGGAGGTTTGCTTCGGCACGATGGCTTCGTTCTTCGCCATAGCGGCAAACCAGCGGATTCCTGGCGTGAAATCCTCGAGCGATCCGCCGAGCGCGCGATTGATGGCGATGCCGGCCGCCACACCTACGAAGGAGCTCGACGGATCGAGATATCCGACCATGCCTTTGTATTTGGGATCGGTCAGCTCCTTCCAGCTCTTCGGCACAGGTTTGCCGCCGAGGGCATCGACGTTCACAAAGAGCCCGAGCGTGCCATAGTAGATCGTGTGCCAATAGCCGT
>JAREAF010000269.1 GCA_029240475.1 Rhodospirillales bacterium
CTATGTGAAGGACCTCAACCGCGCCGGCACGACCGTGCTGCTGACGACGCATTACCTGGAAGAGGCCGAGCAGCTCTGCGACCGGATCGCGATCATCAATCACGGCCGGCTGATCGCGAACGACAGCACCGAGGGCATGCTGCGGCGGCTCGACCAGAAGGAGCTGGCCTTGACGCTGGCGCACGATCTCGCCGAGGTTCCGCTCTCGCTGCGGCGTTATGCGGCCGAGCTGCAGAATCCGCGCCGGCTGGTGCTGCGCTATCGCCTGAGCGAGGCGAAGGTCAGCGAGATCCTCGCCGCCGCGAACGCCGCGGGCCTTGAGATCGTCGATCTCACCACGGCGGAGGCGGATCTGGAGGACATCTTCCTGCAGCTGACGCGCGACTCCGCGCCCGGGTCGGAGGCGGAATTGCGGGCGGCAGCGCGATGAAGGCGGTCCGGCTTGCGCTGCTTCTCCTTCTGGTGGCCGCATGCGCGCCGAAGCTGCAGCCCTTCGATCTGGTCGCGACCGAGCCGCAGCTGACGCCCTTCAACTTCATCACCGACGATGGCGCGGTCCTGCCCTTGCGGACCTGGCTGCCGGAGGGCCCCCCGCGCGCGGTCGTGCTCGCCTTGCACGGCTTCAACGATTACTCAAAGGCCTTCGAGGATCCGGGCGAGGCCTGGCGCGCCGCCGGCATCGCGACCTTCGCCTACGACCAGCGCGGCTTTGGCGCCGCTCCCTATCGCGGGCGCTGGGCGGGGGGCAAACGCATGGCGCGGGACGCCGGCGTGGCCCTCCAGCTCCTGAAGGCGCGCTATCCCGACACACCCGTATTCCTGCTGGGCGAGAGCATGGGCGGGGCGATCGCGCTCACGCTGGCGACCGGCGACGAGCCGCCGCCGGTGGCGGGCCTCGTCCTGGTCGCGCCGGCGGTGCGCGGCCGCGCCGCGCTGGGGCCGCTGGCCTCGAACACGCTCTGGCTCTTCGGCCATACGCTGCCCTGGTACAAGCTGACTGGCGAGGGGCTCAACATCCGCCCGTCGGACAATCTGGAGGCGCTGCGCGAGCTGTTCGAGGATCCGATGGTGATCAAGGCCACGCGCATCGACGCGATCTACGGGCTCGTGGATCTGATGGATGCGGCGGCGGTGGCGGCGCCCAAGCTCAGGTCCGCGACCCTCGTGCTCTACGGCGCGAACGAGGAAGTCGTCTCCGTGGAAGCCGCGCGCGAGTTCATCGACAGCCTGCCCAAGCCGCCCGCCCCGGTGCGCGTGGCCGTCTATGCCCAGGGCTATCACCTGCTGTTCCGGGACCGGGACGCCGAGACGGTGATCGGGGATGTCGCCGCCTGGATCGGCGCGCCGGGGGAGCCGCTGCCCTCGGGCGCGGACGGCAGCGGCGTGGCCGCCTTCGTCGCGCGCTAGGGCGTTCCGTCCGCCTTCAGGTAGCCGAACTGCTGCATCGTCGGGCGGTGAGTATCCACGATGCGCTGCACCTGCTCGGAGGTCAGCAGCTCGCGCCACTGGCCGGCGCGCCCCTCGCGGAAGAACCGCTCGGAGAAATCGCTGCGCTCCTTGAAGCCCTGCGCCTCCTCGCGCTTGCGCAACTCGTCGAACCGGCAGCGCTCGATGGCGCGCAGCAGCCGCTCGCGCGGGGGCTTGAGGCCGAGGAATGAGGCGACCCCGCCGAAAGTCTGCTCCGGCTCTTCCAGCATGTCCTCGTAGCGCGCCACATGCAGGCCCGGATGGGGCCGCCCGGTCCAGCTGTTCACATGCTCCGACCAGCTGCCGAGGAGCTGGTAAACGTTCTTCATCGTGTTCGGATTGCCCGAACGGGAGCTGTTCAGGATGGTGATCGTCTGGTCGAGAGTTTTCCCGAGATGATGGCTGTAGGAAATGGCCACGTCGAGCGGATTGCGGACGACATAGATCGCCCCGGCCGTCAGCTCGATGGTGATCATGGGCCCGTATGCGTCGGCCACCAGGGCGTTGTGCGTCTTGACGAAAACATTGTCGGGAAAGGCGCGGGACATGGCCTCGTGGGCCTTGCGCCGGACGCGGCCGACATCCTCGAAGGTCCAGTCGCCCGGCAGCCGCCCAATCAGCTTCACATACCAGGCGGTCGCCGAATCGCCGATCGTGAAATCGTCGATCTTGTTCAGCTCATAGCCCTCGGGAGGGTCGCGCAGAAGATTGTGCAAGAAGGCCCTGAGCCAGGTGTTGCCCGATTTCGGGTACGAGGCGAGCCAGATGATCTTGCCCATCCCTTACTCCGGCGGCAGGTAACCGAAGCGGCGCATGGCCGCGCCATGCGCTTGGGTCAAGCGGCGCAGCTGCGCCGCGCTCAGCACCTCGCGCCACTGCCCCGCGCGCCCCTCGCGAAAAAAGCGCTCCGCGAAGCGGCTGCGTTCTTTGAAGCCGTGCGCGGCCTCGCTTCGGCGCAACTCCTCGAACCGGCAATTTCGAATGGCCTCCAGCAGCCGCTCGCGCGTAGGCTTGAGGCCGAGAAAAGCGGCAAGCGCGCTGAAGCTGCGCTCGGGCTCGCTCAACAGATCCTCGTAGCGGACGACATGGAGGGGGCCAAGGTCGCGCCGCGCCGTCCAGCTCTCCACATGCTCCGACCAGGTGCGCAGCAATTGATAGACATTGGTCCGCGTGTTGGGCGTGCCGGCGCCCGGATTGTCCATGAGATCAATCACCTCGTCGATGCTCTTGCCCAGGTGATGGCTGTAGGAGATGGCCACATCCAGGGGATTGCGCACGATGTAGATCGCGCCAATCGTCAACCGTTTAGGGATGAGCGCTCCGAAGCGATCCCGGACGCAGGCATTGTGCGTCTTGATCAGCACGGCTTGCGGTCCGCTTGCGGCCATTTTCTGGTGTGCCCGGCTGCGGGCCTGGCCCACTTCCTCAATCGTCCAATCGCCGGGAGGGCGACCGATGAATGGCGCGTACCAGCCCGCCGCCGAGTCGGCCAGACAGAAGTCTGCGAGCCGATTGACGTTGATCTCGCCGCCCGCGCCGTTCAGCAGCTGGAGCAGGAAGGCGCGCAGCCATGTGTTCCCTGATTTCGGATAGGAGGCCAGCCACAGGATCTTGCCCATCAAATGGGGGCCTATGTGACGGGATAATAACCGAATCGCCGCATCTGCTCGGAATGCGCCTGGGCGATGCGCTCGATCTGCTCCTGGGTCAGCAGCTTTCGCCATTGGCCGGCCTTGCCCTCGCGGAAGAATCGCTCGGCGTGTTCGCCTCGCTCCTTGAAGCCATAGCGGCGCTCCTGCTCCTGAAGAACGCGGAACGAAGAGCGGTTGATGGCCCGCTCGAGCCGTTCGCGGGGCGGCTTCAAACCTAGGAACCGCACGATCGCTCCGAACGTCGCCTGCGGCTTGCCGAGCATGTCCTCATAGCGGACGACATGCAGCGCGCGTGTTGGCTTGGCGGTCCAGCTCTCGACATGTTCCGACCAGGAGCCCAGCAGCTCATGCACGTGATTGTTTGAGGCCGGGCTCATGCTGCGCGACTTGGCCATGAATTCTATGGCGGTGTCGACGCTCGTGCCCAGGTGGTGGGCATAGGATATCGCCACGTCCAACGGGTTGCGCACCACATAGATTGCGCCTGCGGTGGCCTCGAAATTGACCGTTGGGACGCCATGATCCTCCATCACGGCGCAGTGCGTTTTGACGAAAATGGAGTCGGGATAGAGGGTGGTCAGGCTCTTATGCACCTTCGGGCGCATGGCCGCGACCTCCGCGACCGAATAGGCCTCGAGCGGCCGGTCGTCGATGAGCTTGTACCAGCCGTAGGAAGACTCGCCCAACGTGAAATCGTCGAGCTGGTTGATGTCATACCCTTCGGCAGGGTTGCGCAGAAGATTGTGGAGGAAGGCTCTGAGCCAGGTGTTGCCCGATTTCGGGTAGGAGGCGAGCCAGATGATCGCGCCCATGCGGGTCCGTGCGGAAAGGAGGACGGCCCCGGCTGTATATCCGGTTCCCGCCTTGCGGTGAAGCCGCTCCGCTGTGCCGGGCAAAAGAAACGGGAGGGGCGAGGCCGCCCCTCCCGTGGAACAGGTCGGGTCGAGGTCTTAGAAGTTGATGCCGGTGCCGATGCCGGCCTGCCAGCCTTCGTTGTCGTTGTTCAGCGGACCGCCGTCCTCGTACTCGAACAAGCCGACCATGGCCGCCAGGGTCACGCCCTCGCCCAGCGCATAGGCCACGCCGAGCTGGATGTGATCGAGCTCGTCATCGCTCGTGTCATCCACGATGTCGTCGCCATCGACGTCTTCCGAATGTTCATATTCGCCATGGCTCCAGCCGAGCCCAACGGTGACGGCATCGATCGTGTAGGTCACGCCCACGTCGTATACGGTCGATTCCTGAATCCCGGCAAACGTATCGTCGGTATCCCGGTCAACGAATGCGACGGACCCGCCGACCGTGAAGCCGGCGAAGCCGACATTCAAGCCGACGTTCCAGACACTCGGATCGCCTCTATCATCCTCGAACGATCCCATCGAGTAGCCGCCGCCGAGGCCGATCGTGAAGCCGCCGAACTCGCCGGAGTAGTCGGCGCCGGCCGACCAGGCGTTGCTGACCTGGCCCTCGTCGGTGCCGCCCGTGCCGAAGCTCGAGCGGTCCTGCGTTCCGTCGGGCGCGTAGGAGACGGCCAGCTGAAATCCGCCGAAGGACGGCGTGAAGTAGATGATCTTCGCCGAATCGTTCTCCAGGTTCGGGATGGTGGTGTTCGAGCTGACCGCTTGGCCGGTGGCGGCATTATTGAAGGTGAAGGTCGGCGAGTTCACGCCGAAGATGAAGCCGGTGGGATCCGGGTAGGTGTAGCCCTTCTGCTTTCGGGCGTCGTCCTCGTCGCCCGCGCGGATCTCGCCGAAGCCGCCGCGGAAATAGAGCCAGCGCTCGTCGATCTGGTCGTTGCCGTTCGAGAAGCTATCCCTCGTGTCGAAGTCGCTGTCCTCATCCTCGCCGTTCGTCGCGCCTTCGAGCTCGACGCGGCCGCCGACGACGATGCCGTTGTCCAGCGTCTGCTGGGCGCGGAAATGCACTTCCCAATCCTGATCGATGGCCGAGTTCTGCCGCCCATTGCCCGACTCGGGAGCGCCACCATCGGAGATGCCGTCATCCTCGTCGACGAAGCCGTAGGCGGTATTCCAGGAGCCGTTGACGGTCACGTCGAACTCCGCACGGGCCTCGCCGGCGAACAGGCCGGCGGCGACCAGGGCGGTCGTTCCCAATAGAACTTTTTTCATCTGTTTGTCCCTCGTCTCAA
>JAREAF010000270.1 GCA_029240475.1 Rhodospirillales bacterium
GTCCTGATCTCCATCGTGGTGGCTCCAAGCTCGTGCTGCGTGACAGCACCACCTTGGCGCTGCGACGCCGGGAGCGGGAGCCATCCACCCCATCTGCTTCTGGGCTGTTTTCCGGCGAAAGCGGACGTTGACCCTGGGATGCCGCTCGGCAGTGCCTGATCCCTGGAGGGAGGGGATCTGGGCGCGAACCTTCTCTGCGCGGTGAGACGCGCGGATGATCACGCTTCATACGTTTCCCAAGTATAGGAAACCTCGATCCCGCGCTCGGCGGGGTACGATGCCGGCAAGAGGGTTTGTCATCCGAGGCGTTTGCCCTGGTAGGTCGGGCTTCGTATCCCACCGCATGGCTGCTCCGACCTACTCGGGGTGTCATTTCCGCGACGGTCACACAGGCGCTCCGTCTGGATGTATCTGCGCTTCACCCTAAATCGGCTTCGGTGGCCCGTCACCCGACCGCGTATCCAGCGAGCCAGCTAACGAGCGATCGGGCGATCGGGGCGCCGGTGCGGGATTCATAATAGCTGTAGGCGGGGCACGGATTGACCTCGAAGCAGACATGGGCGCCCGCGGGCGTGCGGCGCAGGTCGATACCGGCGAACGGCAGATCCAAGGCCGTGGCGAGCTCGACGCAGGCCGTTGATACGTGCGGCGGGATCTGCGTCACCGACAGCTCCGCATCCGAGCCGGCTTGGCGCTGTGCGTAACGATAGTCGGTCGCCGCGCTCTTGATCCGCGTCGCGAATGTCCGCTGCCCTACCACGTGGACCCTGATGTCCAGCCCAGACACCTTGCGCTGGAACTGCGTCGGGCACCACTGGATGCGCGCGAGCCGCTGGCGATCTTCCGCGCCGAAGGTCTGGACAATCGACCTGGTGCCGCTGACGGATTTGTAGATGACCCCGTCGCCTTCGCTCTCGCAGCGCGATACGAAAGCGAGCACCTCGGCCGGATCGTTGGTGACCAGGGTCTCCGGGATGTCAAATCCGAACCGGCGGATGATGTTTGCCTGGTAGGTCTTCGACATGTTCGACAGCATGGCGCGGGGGCGGCTCGCGACCCGGATCGGCGCGATGTTGAGCCAGCCGTGAAGCAGGTCGTGGAAGGCCCGCACGCGGAGGCGCTCCGGCGCATCCGCGGCGAGGCCCTTCAGATCGGGCAGAAAACGTTCATCCATAAGGCGAACATAGACGCCGCTTAGCCCCGCGAGCTCCAGGGAGGCGTCGGGAGTCCTGAGCCTTCCTGCGATCCCGGTCCGGGGATCGGCCGATAGCGTCAGCTCAGTCGCGGCATGGAGCCTCTGGTCGAGCACCGCATGACCGATGCCGAGCTCCTCGGCCGCTTGGATCGCCCGCGCGGCCGGCGGCTCGGTCGGAATGCCGCAGATCAGGATCATGGACGAAGCGCGCGCGCGATGGCCCGGACGAGGATATCGCCACCGCTCCGGAAGTCGGCGAAGCTCGTCGCGGCCGAGAAGACGAGCTTCTCGTCGGCCACGGCAAAGTCGACCTGAAGCAAGCGTCCGCCCCAGAGCGCCGCGAAGCGCAGGAGCGCGTCGCGCAATTGCTGCGGCATGAGCGGACCCACCACGCGCTGGTCGACGATGAAGCAGGACCGGCGAACCTCCCCGGACACGGGCGCCGGCTCGACGGTGTTGACGCTCAGTCGCTGCAGGGCACAGGGCAGGCCGGCGAGCATGGCGAGCTGCAGAGCCTCTAGCGGCGGATACCACGGACCGCCGAGGAAATTGGGCTCGGGCCTGTTGATCGCCGGGCATTCCAGCGATGAGAGCCATCCGAGGATGAAGGCGTAGAGTTCGTCGCGGGCATAGATCCGCTCGCGCGGCGGCGCGCTCGCGAGATGAGCGGTCGGCAGCGTGCCGAGGCGGTTCACCACGCCAACCAGCGCGGCGCCCTCGATCGTTTGGCCGTTCGCCAGCACGAAGCGTGAGCTCGCGCCGCCCGTCGAGAGCCGGTGCAAGATACGCCGGCTGCAGACGAGCTGCATCGGGGTGACGATCGAGACCGTCGAGGCCAAGCGCGCGGCGAGCCGTGGCCGAAGCCAAAGCGCCGCCGCGTCGACCGGCTCGGCGATAATCAGGATCATCGCCGCAAGCGCGGGAGAGCCGCGCCGGCCGGAGGCAGACGTGCGCCGCGGCCGGTCAGTAGCTCTCGGTATCCTTCTGGTCCTTCCACGCCTTCGCCTGCTGATCTTCCTGGGCCATCTGCCCAGCATCCCCGCCGATCGCCGAGCCGCCGAGGTCGGGCCGCATCTCCTGGGTGATGAAGTGCACCAGGGTCTGAAGCGTCTGCTCGACCGCCGCGAGCCGGCCCTCTACGTCCGCGCCGCCCGTCTGCGGGCGGGCGCCGTGAGTGCGTCCATGCGTGCCGGGAGGCGGTGCGCCGGCGCCTACCATGATCGCTCCGGAATCGCGGTTCGCGCGCCGGAACGGGTTGGTCCAGCCGGCGGGAAAGCCCGGGGCGGGGTTCTGGTAGATTCCGTCGTCGAGATTCTCGGCGCCGTTGCCGGCGGCCTCGATGACGATGATGCCGCGAGCCACCGCGGTGCGGATCGCGGCGAAATCGTCGGGCCACCATTCGATGGCGATGTAGCCGCGCTGGTCGCCGCGGTTCGCGAAATTGAACCGCGGGCCGGGGCGATGGAGCTCGAGGAGGATCACATCGCCGGCGCTCAGCCGGCTCGCGGCGGCGTTGATCGCACCGGCGGAGCCGAGCCCGCCGAAGATCGCGACGGCGCTGGCGGTCGCGTTCGAGGCAATCCCCACGATGCCGAAGCTGTTTTGGTCGCCGCTGTATTCCCCGAGCACGGCAGTGCCGTGGTTCCGCCAGACGATATCGGCGGATTGCGTGCCGCCCACGACGCCCCCCTGGTTGGAGGCCAAATCCTCGTGCGTGAAGCGCCAGGCCCCTTCGATATCGATGATGCGGATGCCGTCGCCCCGCCCACCGGCCTGCGTCCACGCCCAGCGCGCCTCCACGCCGCCGGGCGCCGCGTCGAGGTAGCCTTGCCGGGAGGAGAAATCGGGGGTGGCCGGCGGGGCTTCGTCCGCCGCCGGCGCCATGTCGTTCAGGAAGGCCGCGGGCTCCGCGGGGGGCTTCACATAGGCCGCCGCGACGAGGTCGCTTGCCAGGAGCTGCGCCTGGAGGGCATCGAGCGCCGCTGGCGGCGCGTCGACCTTGTAGAAGGTTGCGAGCTCCACCGGCTCGGCGGCCATCGCATCGACCAATGCCGCGCTCGCCAGCACGCGCTCCTCGGTCGGACCGAAGAGCGGACGCATCGAGGCGCCATTGGCGCTCAGCACCGAGGCGAGCGTATCCGTCGACTCGCCGGACATCGACTCGAAACGGCCGGCCGAGGCCCTCATCGCGGCCTCGGGCCTCGTGACGACGATGAGCTCGGGTTCGGAGGCTATGCCGGACGGAGGATTGTCGTCGCGTCTGGAAGCTTTGCGAGGTTGCCTGGCCATTGGTCCGCTCCTCAATAGGCGCGACCCAGGGGGCGCGCGCGGCTTAAGGCAATTCGTCCGCCGGCTTCACGTAGGCTGCTTCGACACCGTGCTGGCGGCGGAGGTCTTGGAGAAGTCCGTCCACGCGTTCAGACGCAACACCGATCACTGTAAAGTACTGCCTGGTCTCGCCGACCGAGCCGGTCGGCGGTCCCAACTCAGCCCCGTGCGCGCGCACCGCGCGGCGGAGATTTGCCGCCGCCGGCGTTGCCGAAGACGCCAAGGAGCGCGCGAGCTCCGAGCTGACCTTGATTATCACATCGCCCACTCGGCCAGAACACCCTTACGATGTCGTGGTTGCGAAAAATACCACCGCGTGTTGACACATGTTAGTGATCGAGCGGCGCCGGCTGTGTCGCGCGGCGTTTTCCTAGAGGCTCTCACCGCTCCTACGCCGACACACTGCCGAACGCTCACTCGCAAGCACTTTGCGCTGTGGGATTAGCACTACTTTTGCAGAATTGGCGTTGGGGACCGAAAAGGGACATCGTCGACAGCGGCGCGTGCAAGAGCGCGATCATGGGGCTGGAAGGGCGCAAACTCCGATCGGTGGAGAGGGGCAGCGCGCTCTCGCGGCGGCACCGCTGCGGGTTCTGCCACAACCCCGATTTCTCAGGGCACGACCAGATCCCGCGCATCGCCGTCCAGCGAGAGCACTACCTCGTCAAGGCGCTCGGCGAATACCAGACCAGGAGCGGCGCGGCTACGACCCATCCATGGTGGATATCGCGCGCCAGCTCGGCGATGCCGAGATCCTCGACCTGCCCTTATTACCTGGCGAACTGGCGCTGACCGAGGGCAGCGAAAGCTAGATTCCGCCCTCGCCCTCGTCACCCGAGACGTAGGCCGCCCTGAGCGACCGCAGGGAAGGCTACGAGTTCGCTAAGAGGAAGAATACTGAGAGCGAGACGGTCTACCGGACCGAGAAGCCCGGCGGGCCCGCGGCCACGAAGGATGCGGGTTGATCGTGGCCCGCGCGGCACATCGGCCATGTTGCCGATCTTGGAGCGCAAGGTTCGGAGCGCTCGATCGAGCCCTCCGCCCCAAATCCGGCTCTACGACGCGCCAGGGGCTCCTCTCCCAACTCGGCCCCGGTCACTCGCTCTTTTTCGCGGGCAGACGGCGAACAGAAAAAGGCCCCGGAAAATACCGGGGCCTTGCTCTTTGGGTCGGTGGTCGAGATTAGTAGTCCATTCCACCCATACCGCCCATGCCGCCACCACCCGGCATCGCCGGAGCGCTCTCCTTCTTGGGAGCTTCGGTGATCATGGCCTCTGTCGTGACGAGCAAGCCAGCCACGGACGCGGCATTCTGGAGCGCGGCGCGGACAACCTTCGCGGGATCGACGATGCCCGCCTGCAGCATGTCCACGTACTCCTCGGTCTGCGCATTGAAGCCGAAGGTCTGAGACTTGTTGTCGGTGATCCGGCCGACCACGATCGAGCCCTCGACGCCGGAGTTCTCTGCGATCTGGCGGATGGGAGCCTCGAGCGCCTTGAGGACGATGTTGATACCGGCCTGAACGTCGGCGTTCTCACTCTTAAGCGCCTTAGCGGCTGCTTTGGCCCGAAGCAGCGCAACCCCGCCGCCTGGGACGATACCTTCCTCGACGGCCGCACGGGTGGAGTGAAGAGCGTCCTCGACGCGGTCCTTCTTCTCCTTCACCTCCACCTCGGTCGAACCGCCGACGCGGATGATCGCGACGCCGCCCGCGAGCTTCGCGAGACGCTCCTGGAGCTTCTCA
>JAREAF010000271.1 GCA_029240475.1 Rhodospirillales bacterium
AAGCAGGGCCCCAAGCTGGAATCGCTGAGGCAGGCGGCCGAGAAGGCGGTGGACGCCGTCCCTGGCGTGCTCTCGGTGACCGCTGTGCTCACGGCCGAGCGCGCGGGCCCCGGGGCGAGCGCCGGGGCGCGCCCCGCTCACGGCCATGGGCATGCTCATCCGCCAGGGCAGGGCGCCGGCGCGCGCGCCCTGGTGCCGGGCGTGAAGGCGATCGTGGCGGTGGCGAGCGGCAAGGGCGGCGTCGGCAAGTCCACCGTCGCCTCCAACCTCGCCGTGGCGCTTGCCCGCATCGGCCATTCGGTCGGACTTCTCGACGCGGACATCTACGGCCCCTCGCAGCCGCGCATGCTCGGCATCCGCGGCCGGCCCGAGACCGCGGACGGCAAGATCCTGGAACCGATGCGGGCCTACGGCATCAAGGCCATGTCGATGGGTTTCCTGGTGGCCGAGGAGACGCCGATGATCTGGCGCGGCCCCATGGTCATGAGCGCCCTGCAGCAGATGCTGCGCGACGTGAACTGGGGCGCGCTCGATATCATGATCGTCGACATGCCGCCCGGCACCGGCGATGCGCAGCTCACCATGGCCCAGCAGGTGCCGCTCGCGGGCGCGGTGATCGTCTCCACACCCCAGGACATCGCCCTCATCGATGCGCGCAAGGGCCTGAACATGTTCCGCAAGGTCGATGTGCCGGTGCTCGGCATCGTCGAGAATATGAGCTGGTTCGCCTGCCCGAATTGCGGCCACGTCTCGCATGTGTTCTCCCATGGGGGCGCGCGCGAGGAGGCCGAGCGCCTGGGCGTGGAGTTCCTGGGAGAGCTCCCGCTCGACATGGCTATCCGCGAGACCTCCGACGAGGGCCGCCCGATCGTGGCGAGCCGGCCGGAGAGCCCGCACGCGACGGCGTTCCTGCGCATCGCCGAGCGCGTCTCGGCCAAGGTGCTGGGCGGAGCGGGCGCGGCGCGCACCCCGCCGCGGATCGTCGTTCAGTGATGCGGATCGAACCCGTCGCCGGTGGTCTCGGCGCGGAGATCTCGGAGGTCGATCTCGCCCGCCTCGATGATGCGCAGTTCGCCCAGATCCGGCGGGCCTTCACCGATCATCTCGTGCTGTTCGTCCGCCGTCAGCAGCTCCAGCCCGAGCAGCAGGTCGCGGTCACGCGCCGCTTCGGGCCGGTGCTGCGGGTGCCCTATGTCGCGCATTTGCAGGAGCATCCGGACATTATCGCCGTGCTGAAGGAGGCCGATGAGCGGCAGATCAGCACCTTCGGCAATGCCTGGCATTCGGACTTCAGCTTCCTCGAGGAGCCGCCGGCGGGCTCGCTGCTCCATGCGCTCGAGGTGCCGCCTTATGGCGGCGACACGCTCTGGTCCAACATGTACATGGCCTACGAGACGCTGTCCGAAGGCATGCGCCGCATGCTGGACGGGCTCAAGGCGGTCCACACCGGCAAGCCCTACGGCAAGGAAGGCGGGGCCGGAATCAAGGGGTCGCGCTCCATCCAGATCACGCGGGGCGACCCCGCGGCGGATCGCGAGACGGCGCATCCGGTGGTGCGCACGCACCCGGAGAGCGGCCGCAAGGCGCTGTTCGTGAACGCGATCTACACCACGCGTTTCGAGGGCATGACCGAGGCGGAGAGCCGGCCGCTGCTCGACTTCCTGTTCGAGCACGCGATCCGGCCCGAATTCACCTGCCGCTTCCGCTGGAGCCCGGGCGCGCTCGCGATCTGGGACAATCGCTGCACGCTGCACTATGCCGTCAACGACTATGACGGCAGCCGGCGCCTCCTGCACCGCACGACCTTTGCCGGCGAGCGGCCGGCTTAGATCAGATGTCAGAGATCAGATGACCGATGCCAGAAGAGCCTGAGATCTGGCGTATGATCTCTGTCCTCTGATCTTCACTCCGCGGCGACCTGGAGCTTCTCGGCGAGCGCGGTTTCAACGGCCGCCAGGGCCGCAGGCGCTTTAGCCGCATCCGGCCCGCCGGCCTGCGCCATGTCGGGGCGGCCGCCGCCGCCCTTGCCGCCGACCGCCTCGGCCGCCGCGCGCACCAGATCGACAGCGCTGATGCGGCCGGTGAGGTCCTCGGTCACGGCGACCACGATCGAGACCTTGCCGTCGGACGTCCCGACCAGCGTGACCACGCCCGAGCCGAGCTTGCCCTTCATTTGATCAGCCAGGCCCTTCAGCTCCTTGGCGGGCAGGTCCCCGACCAGCTTGCCGGCGAAGGCGACGCCCGCGACGGTCTTGGAGTCCGGCTCGGCGCTCGCGCCGCCGCCCGCGGCCAGCCGTCGGCGCGCCTCCATCAGCTCGCGCTCGAGCCGGCGCCGCTCCTCCATGAGCGAGACCACGCGCTGCGGCAGCTCGTTGGGGGAGGCCTTCACCGTGCCGGCCATCTCGGCCACCAGCGCGTCGCGCTCGGCGAGATGGTCGAACGCCGCCTGCCCGGTCAGCGCCTCGATCCGGCGCACGCCGGCCGCGACCGCGCTCTCCGAGACGATCTTGAAGAGGCCGATATCGCCGGTGCGCCGCACATGCGTGCCGCCGCAGAGCTCGGTGGACCAGGCGGGTCCCTCATCCTCGTCATGGCCCATGGAGACGACGCGCACCTCCTCGCCGTACTTCTCGCCGAAGAGGGCGAGCGCGCCGGCGGCGACGGCGTCGTCGGGCGTCATGAGCTGCGTGACCACCGCCGCGTTGCGGCGGATGCGCGCATTCACCTCCTCCTCGATCCAGCGGATGTCGTCAGCCGAGAGGGGCTTGGGATGGCTGAAGTCGAAGCGCAGCCGGTCGGGCGCGACCAGCGAGCCCTTCTGCGTCACATGCTCGCCCAGGCGCTTGCGCAGCGCCTGGTGCAGCAGGTGCGTGGCCGAGTGGTTGGCGCGCAGGCGCGTGCGGCGCTCGCCATCGACCTTCATCTCGACCGTATCGCCGACCGCGAGCCGGCCCGCCACCACGCGTCCGGCATGGACGAAGAGATCGCCCAGCCGGCGCTGCGTGTCGCTCACCTGGAACCGTCCGCCCGCGGCGGATTGGAACCAGCCGGTGTCGCCCATCTGGCCGCCCGCCTCGCCATAGAAGGGGGTCTGGTTGACGATGACGGAAGCCTCCTGCCCTTCCTCCGCGGCGGGCACGCTCTTGCCGTCGACCACGATCGCCAGCACCTGGCCTTCGGCCTGCTCGGTCGCATAGCCGAGGAAGTCGGCCGCGCCGTGCTTCTCCTTGAGCTCGAACCAGAGCTGGCCGGTGGCCGCCTCGCCGGACCCCGCCCAGGCCGCGCGGGCGGCCGCGCGCTGGCGCTCCATCGCCGCATCGAAGCCCTCGCGCTCGACCATGCGGCCCTGGCCGCGCAGGATGTCCTGCGTGAGATCGATGGGAAAGCCGTAGGTGTCGTAGAGCTTGAAGGCGACCTCGCCGGGAAGCGCCCCCTGCCGCGGCAGCCGACCCGTCTCCTCCTCCAGCAGCTTGAGGCCGCGGTCCAGCGTCTGCCGGAACCGGGCCTCTTCCAGCTTCAGGGTCTCCGAGATCAGCGCCTGCGCGCGGATCAGCTCGGGATAGGCCTGCCCCATCTGCGCAACCAGCGTCGGGACGAGGCGCCAGACGAAAGGCTCGCGCGCGCCCAGCATGTGCGCATGGCGCATGGCCCGGCGCATGATCCGGCGCAGCACATAGCCGCGCCCCTCGTTCGAGGGCAGTACGCCGTCGGCGATGAGGAAGCTGGTCGCGCGCAGATGGTCGGCGATCACGCGGTGCGAGACCTTGTGCGGGCCGTCTGGATCGGTGCCGCTCGCCTCGGCCGAGGCGAGGATCAGCGCGCGCATGAGATCGGTGTCGTAATTGTCGTGCTTGCCCTGCAGCACGGCCGCGATGCGCTCCAGCCCCATGCCGGTGTCGATGGACGGGCGCGGCAGGTCGATGCGCTGGTCGGGCGTCACCTGCTCGTACTGCATGAAGACGAGGTTCCACACCTCGATGAAGCGGTCGCCGTCCGCATCGGGGCTGCCTGGCGGGCCGCCCGGCACGCCCGGGCCGTGGTCGAAGAAGATCTCCGAGCAGGGGCCGCACGGGCCGGTGTCGCCCATCGCCCAAAAATTGTCCGAGGTCGGGATGCGGATGATGCGCTGCTCGGGCAGGCCAGCGATCTTGCGCCAGAGATCGAACGCCTCGTCGTCGGCCGCGAAGACGGTGGTCAGCAGCCGCTCCTTCGGCAGGCCGAACTCCTCGGTCATCAGCTTCCAGGCCAGCTCGATCGCGACGTCCTTGAAATAATCGCCGAACGAGAAGTTCCCCAGCATCTCGAAGAAGGTGTGGTGCCGGGCGGTGTAGCCGACATTCTCGAGATCATTGTGCTTGCCGCCGGCGCGCACGCATTTCTGCGAGGTCACGGCGCGCGAATATGGCCGCTTCTCAACGCCCGTGAAGACATTCTTGAACTGCACCATGCCGGCATTGGTGAAGAGCAGCGTCGGGTCATTGCGCGGCACGAGCGGGCTCGACGGCACCACCTCATGACCGTTGCGGCGGAAATAGTCGAGGAAGCCGGATCGAATCTCGCTGACGCTGGTCATCTCGCAATCCTTGGGCGGCTCCGGCGGCCCGGCCCGCTGCCTTCAATCTGGGCCTTGAAGAGCACGCTCTCAAGCAGCGCATCTCCGCCGGGCCCGGAAACCCGGCTCGCTTTTCTAAAGGCCCGCAGGGCTCAAGTCCAGAAAGCGCCTAAGAAATCGGCCCGGCGCTCGCTTCGGAGCGGCCGGGCCGTCGAGTTTGGTACGAGGGGGTGTTTTGGAAAAGCCGGTCGCGATTCTTACTCGGCGTCCTCGCCGCCGCCCTTGTCCATGAGCGCGTTGGCGACGAAGCCGGCATTCTGGCGGATGGCGGACTCGACCGCGGCCGCGACATCGGGATGCTCGCGCAGGAACTGCTTGGCGTTCTCGCGGCCCTGGCCGATCCGCTGGCCGCCATAGGAGAACCAGGCGCCCGACTTCTCGACCACGCCCGCGGACACGCCGAGATCGATCAGCTCGCCCGTCTTGGAGATGCCCTCGCCATACATGATGTCGAACTCCACCGTGCGGAACGGCGGGGCCATCTTGTTCTTGACCACCTTCACGCGGGTCTGGTTGCCCACCACCGTGTCGCGGTCCTTGATCGAGCCGATGCGGCGGATATCGAGCCGCACCGAGGCGTAGAATTTGAGCGCGTTGCCGCCGGTCGTGGTCTCCGG
>JAREAF010000272.1 GCA_029240475.1 Rhodospirillales bacterium
CTCGCGGGCGACACGCGCTGCCGCATGACCCGGTCCTCCTCGTCGATTCCGATGGACCAGCAATAGACCAGCCCTGCGGAGGGGCGCTCCTCGAACCGGCGCAGCTGCAGCTCGATCTTCTGCGGGTGCCAGAGATCGTCCGCGTCCAAGGGCGCGACGAAGCACCCGTCCGATTCGGCGATGCCCCGGTTGCGGGCGGCGGCCACTCCCGCATTTTCCTGCCGGATCAGCCGCACTCTGGGGTCGAGCGCCGCCTGCTGGCGCACGATCCCGGCGGTTCCGTCCAGCGATCCGTCATCGACGACGATGATCTCGAGCGCGCTATAAGTCTGCCGCGACACGGAATCGAGGGTGCGCGCGAGGAAGCGCTCCGCGTTGAACGCGGGAATGACCACCGAGACGAGCGGCCCCGACACTTCGCCCCCTTCCGCCCGCGATGGCGTTCCCCCGCCGCGCAGGCCCGACCTCCGAGGCCACTAAGATGTCTCAACCGAGCCGCCCCGGCGACTAGCCGAAGGTGCGACGCCTTTCGCGCTCCCCGAAGCGGGCCCGCCCCGGGGCCTATTTGACCGTCAGCACCGGGGCGGGCTGCGGCTGGGTGTGCTCGGTGAAGGGCGGGACTTTGTGCGGCGTGGGGGGCAGGCTGTTGATGTAGCTCGCCAGGGCCGTCGCGTCCTCCGGCGTCAGGTGGGAGTAATGGGGCCAGGGCATGACCACCAGGATGCGCCCGTCCGGGCGCTCGCCCGTGGTGACCGCGCGCTGGATGTCCTCCACGCTCCATTGTCCGAGACCCGTCTGGGGATCGGAGGTGAGGTTCGGGGGGTAGACATAGCCATATCCCGGCACCTCAAAGCCGATGGTCGAGCCGGCGAGGTCGAGCTTCGGGTCAGGCTGGCCGATCAGGGCGCCCTCAGTGTGGCAGCCGCCGCAATCCATGATCTGCGACAGATAGCGCCCGCGCTCCAGCAGCTCGTCCGCTGCGAGGGCGGGCGTGCCGAATGCGGCAAGGGCGAGCGCGGCGGGATAGGCGATGCGCATCGGGCTCTCCTGTTGGGATCGGGGCGACTCCCATAGCTTTGCCCCGACCGGGACGCTGTGAATGGCTTCACAGCGCGGTTCATTGATCGCGCTGCGACCGTCGCCCCGCCCGCGGCATTGCGGTGACATCCCCACGCCTTCGAAGCCGCACATACGTGCCGGCGCGGCCCGCGAATGGCCTCACGATGAGCAAGGCCGCTCCCCATCATCGTCACAGTTGCCGCCGAGCCTCGCCCCCCTACGCCACGAAAGAACGCAGAGGAGATTAAGAATGACCCGATATGCCGTGATGCTGCTGGCCGCGACCGCCCTTCTCGCCGGACCCGCTCTGGCCGCCTCCAAGAAGTCGGCGCCCCAGACCAAGGCGACCGCAATCCATGGAGCGCCCGGCAACACACCAGGATTCGGGGGGTCGAGCGCCAACCCGAGGGGAAAGGGAAAGAACGGCGGGAACGGCATTCACAATATCGGCGGCGGCGCGCCCGGCCAGGGCGGCGTGAACGAGGCGGACGACCGCCCCGCCGGCAACATGCATGGCGGGCTTGCGGGCGCGACCGGCTACAGCAAGTAGCGCATCCGTTCAGCCAATCGAGGGGCGAGCCGGCAAAGGCTCGCCCCTTTCCTTGCGGGCGCTGTAAGCGAAGGGATTCGCCGCCCGGCCATCCTCGTGGCATCATCGGCCCTCCACTCACCCATGTGACTGATGCCGATGAGCGCCGGACGCTTCCTCGATCATCTCGCGGCCGAGATCCGCGGCCTCAAGGAGAGCGGCCTCTACAAAGCTGAGCGGGTGCTGACCTCGCCGCAGGCCCCCGAGATCACCGTCGAGGGTCGGGCCGAGCCCGTCCTCAATTTCTGTGCCAACAATTATCTCGGCCTCTCCGACCATCCCCGCATGGTCGGGGCGGCGAAGGCGGCGCTCGACCGCTACGGCTTCGGCATGTCCTCGGTGCGCTTCATCTGCGGCACCCAGGACGACCACAAAGAGCTGGAGGGGCGTCTCAGCCGGTTCCTCGGAACCGAGGACACGATCCTCTACGGCTCCTGCTTCGACGCCAACACCGGCCTCTTCGAAACCATCCTCGGCGAGGAGGATGCGGTCATCAGCGACGCGCTCAACCATGCATCGATCATCGACGGCATCCGGCTCTGCAAGGCGCGCCGGCTGCGCTACGCCAACAACGACATGGCCGAGCTTGAGGCGCGGCTGGAGGAGGCGCGGGACTGCCGCTTCCGCCTGATCGCCACGGACGGCGTCTTCTCGATGGACGGCATCATCGCCAACCTGCCCGCCATCTGCGATCTCGCCGAGCGCCACGACGCGCTGGTGATGGTGGATGATTCGCATGCGGTCGGCTTCGTCGGCGCGAAGGGCCGCGGCACGCCCGAGGCCTGCGGCGTGATGGGGCGCATCGACATCCTGACCGGCACGCTCGGCAAGGCGCTGGGCGGCGCCTCGGGCGGCTACACCTCCGGCCGGCGCGAGATCGTGGAGTGGCTGCGGCAGCGCTCGCGCCCATACCTCTTCTCGAACGCGCTGATGCCGGCGATCGCCGCGGCTTCGCTCTCAGCGCTCGATCTGATCGAAGAGAGCGACGCGCTGCGCGCGCAACTCGAGCGCAATGCCCAGCGGTTCCGCGCCGGAATGCAGAAGCTCGGCTTCACGCTGGTGCCGGGCCGGCATCCGATCATTCCGGTGATGCTGGGCGAGGCGACGCTCGCGGCGGCGATCGCGGATGCCTTGCTCGCCGAAGGCATCTATGTCATCGCCTTCTCCTATCCAGTGGTGCCGAAGGGTGCGGCCCGCATCCGCACCCAGATGTCGGCGGCCCACACCCCGGAACAGATCGATCGCGCGGTCGAGGCCTTCGGGCGGGTCGGCCGCGCGCTCGGCGTCATTCGATGAGGGATTGATTGGAATTATGCGCGCGCTGGTGAAGAAGGAACGCAAATCCGGCCTCTGGATGGAGGAGGTGCCGGTCCCGGAGATCGGGCCGCAGGACGTGCTGATCCGCGTCCGGCGCAGCGCGATCTGCGGCACCGACGTGCATATCTGGAATTGGGACCAGTGGGCGCAGGCCACCATCCCGGTGCCAATGACGGTCGGCCATGAATTCATGGGCGAGGTCGCCGCGGTCGGCGAGGAAGTCGACGACTTCAACCCGGGCGACCGCGTCTCCGGCGAGGGCCATATCACCTGCGGCCATTGCCGCAATTGCCGCGCCGGCAAGCGCCATCTCTGCCCGAACACGGTCGGCGTCGGCGTCAATCGGCCGGGCAGCTTCGCCGAGTTCGTCGCGATCCCGGCGGAGAACACCTACAAGCTTCCCGATGCGGTGCCGGACGAGATCGGCGCCATCCTCGACCCGTTCGGCAACGCCGCGCACACGGCGCTGTCCTTCGACCTCGTCGGCGAGGATGTGCTGATCACCGGCGCGGGGCCGATCGGCTGCATGGCCGCGGCGATCGCGCGGCGCGCCGGCGCGCGCCACATCGTGGTCAGCGACCTCAACGAGTACCGGCTGGGGCTCGCCAAGGCCATGGGCGCGACGCGCACGGTCGATGTCAGCCGCGAGAAGCTGGACGCGGTCATGCACGAGCTCGGCATGACCGAGGGGTTCGATGTCGGGCTGGAGATGTCGGGCAGCGGTGCGGCGCTCAAGGACATGCTGCGCACCATGATCCATGGCGGCAAGGTCGCGCTGCTCGGGATCCTGCCCGGCGAGGTCGCGCTCGACTGGAACCAGATCATCTTCAAGGGCCTGACGCTGAAGGGCATCTACGGCCGCGAGATGTTCGAGACCTGGTACAAGGTCACCGCCATGATCCAGAGCGGCCTCGACGTCTCGCCCGTCGTCACCCACCGCTTCCCGATCGCCGAGTTCGAGAAGGGCTTCGAGGTGATGCGCTCCGGCAAGTCCGGCAAGGTCGTGCTGGAGTGGTGATCGGGAGCCGATAGACGCTACTCCGCCAGTTCCCCAAGCTCCTCCAGCAGCGGGCCCAGATGGCGCTCGTAATTGCGCCAGCGGCGGTAGGGCTCGGTCGCAAGCCCTCGGCGCAGCTGCACGCCGCTGGCGGTCAGCACGGGCCGTCCCGACCGATGGAACTCCAGGCAGGCCGGGTCCCAAGACACCCCCGCGAACTCCACCATCGCCCGCGCGACCGCGTCCGGCGCGGCGATCAGCTCCTCGTACCGCAGGGAGAAGATGCGGTCGGGCAGCAGCGCGCGCCAATGCTCGATGAGGCGTCGATGGAGGCGGTAATAGCGCGCGACGTGCCTGAGGTCGTAGCTGAAGGCAAGGCCGCCGCGGAACGGCATGCGCCAGCAGGCAAAGCAGGTCTCGACCGCCTCGCGGCGCGTCTCGACGAAGCGCGCATGGGGCAGCGCGAGATGGATGAATCCGATGTGAAAGGTGTTGCCGGGCGTCTTGTTGGTGACGCGCGCCTTGCCCGGCGCGAGCGCCGTCAGCCTTGCAACCGACGCGCCCCCAAGCCGCTGCAGATCCTCTCCGGATAGAGCCCGAGAGGCCGCGAGGTAATCCGGCTCGCCCGGTTTCAGCCGCGTCAGGTCCTCCAGCATGCGCCCGACCTCGGCGATCTCGCCGGCGGCATGCACCTCCGGGTGGCCGGCGAGGATCTGCTCGGCCAGGGTCGAGCCGGAGCGCGGCATGCCGAGGATGAAGAGGGGCAGCGGCGAAGGATCGCCCTGACCGGACTTCTCGCGCATCAGGCCGGCGTCGAACGCTTTCATGATGCGCTCGGCCCAGGCCTCGTCCTGCGCCGGGTCGTAGCGCAGCCGCTCGGCCATCAGCCGGTTCGCGCGGTCGAGCCGGTCGAAGGCGCGGTCGAACTCCCCGATCTCGTCATAGGCCTTGCCGAGCGCGAACAGCAGCGGCGCGGCCGCGGCGCTGCTTTCGCCGAGGCTGCCCAGCAGCGCCTCCATGCGATCGATCTCCGGCGCGCCGGGGCGGAACTGCTCGACCTCGCTGAGATGGAGCCATGCCTCGGCCGAACGGGGGTCCAGCTCCAGGGCCCGTCGATACAGGGCGGCGGCTTCCGACGGGTGGCCCTCGTCGCGCCGGACATGGCCCAGGCGCAGGAGCGGGCCGGGATCGGTCGGGGCCAGGGCCTGCGCCCGCGAGGCGAGCTCCGCCGCGCGCGCGAGCTTGCCGGCCTCGGTCAG
>JAREAF010000273.1 GCA_029240475.1 Rhodospirillales bacterium
GTGCACCAAAGCCGCGTGCGAGGCCGTCGTGTGGCGCACCCCGATCGAGAACAGGATCGGGAACAGCACATAGCTGCCCAACGCCGCGGCCAGCATGAGGGTCCAGCCGCGCCCGTCCTGCGGCAGCCTGAGCCGCAGCAGCAGCGCGATCGGCAGGGCGAGCAAGGCCGCCAGCAACGTGCGCAGGATGCCGACCGCAAGCGGGTCAATCCCAAGCACCGCGAAACGGGTCGCGATCGGCGAGCCGCCCCACAGCACCACCGCCGCCCAGCCGATCGCCAGAGGCATCCGGCCGGGCCGGAGTTGCAAACCGGCCGCGCGAGAGCTCATCGCCAGAACGGCTTGCCGCACTCCTGCTCGACATCGGCCCGGGAGAGGCCGATATCCTTCAGCAGCCGGTCATCGAGCGACATGAGCGCCCGCCGTTGCCGGCGCCGCTCCTCGATTGCGAGCAGCCCAACCACCAGGCGGTGAAACCGGCTGCGCGCCGCGTGTGGCCGCGGCAGTGAGACATTCCAGGGCATTGTCCTCATTGCGCCCTCCGGCGATCGCCTTTGTATCGGTGCAATAACGGTACACTTGACAGATTTTCTCGTCAATGCTCACATTGTCACCATGACAATGTGGGTACCCGAACTGGAGCGCGGCGCCGGCCCGGTCTATCAGGCGATCGCCGAAGCCCTGGCGGCCGACATCTCAGAGGGTCGCCTCACGATCGGACAGCGCCTACCCACCCACCGCGATCTCGCCCGGCGCTTGGGCGTGACCATCGGCACCGTCACGCGCGCCTATGCCGAGGCGGAGCGGCGCGGGTTGGTGGCGGCCACCGTCGGCCGGGGCACCTTCGTGAAGGCCCCGCCGGCGCCGGTCTCAAGGCCGGAGCCGCCCGAGGACGGCATCGTCGATCTGCGGTCGAACTATCCGGCCCTGGCTGCGTCGGCTGCGGCCCTGTCGCAGGTCCTGGGCACGATGGCGCAGGATCCCGGCCTCGCCGAACTGCTGCGCTATCACGACCATGCCGGACTGATGCGCCACCGCGCCGCCGGCGCGCGGCTGATCGCGCGCTCCGGGCTTTCGCTCGCGCCGGACCGCATCCTGGTGACCGCCGGCGGGCAGCACGCGATCCTGACCGCGCTGCTCACTCTGACGCAGCCGGGCGATGTGGTCCTGACCGAGGAGCTGACCTATCACGGCTTCAAGGGCGTGGCGCAGCGCCTGAAGCTGCGCCTGCACGGCGTTGCGCTCGACACGGAGGGGCTGATCCCCGAAGCCTTCGAGGAGGCCTGCCGCCGCTTCAGCCCGCGCGCGCTCTATTGCACGCCGACCTTACAGAATCCGACCGCCGCCATCATGAGCGAGGCGCGCCGCATCCGCATCGCGGAGATCGCGGCCGCGCACGGCGTCACGATCCTCGAGGACGACATTTTCGGCTTCCTCGCGCCCGAGCACCGTCCGCTCTCGGCCTACGCCCAGGGTCCCGCCTGCTATCTCTCGAGCGTATCGAAGAGTCTCGCGCCAGGCCTCAGGCTCGGCTTCCTCGCCGTGCCGGAGGGCGAGAGCGCCCGCTTTGCCGAGGCCATCCGGATGACGAGCTGGATGGCTCCGCCCTTGGCTGGCGAGATCGTCTCCCGCTGGGTCGAGGACGGCACGGCCGAGCGGTTGATGGCTGCGCAGCGCGAGGAGAACGCGGCGCGCATTCGTCTCGCCTCCGCCCGGCTTGGTCGGCTCATGCCGGCGAGCCATCCCGCGGGCTCTCATCTATGGCTGCGCCTGCCGAAGCCCTGGCGGGCCGACCGGTTCCAGCAGGAGGCCCTGAGCGCGGGCGTGGCGCTCACGACCGGCGAGGCCTTCGCGGTCGGCGCCGGCGCGCCGGAGGCGGTCCGGATCTGCCTCGGCGCGGCCCACAGCCGCGAGCTCCTGGACAAGGCTCTGGCCACGCTCGCGCGCCTGCTGCACTCGGCCGAGGCGGCCAACGAGCCGGTCCTGTCTATTCTCTAGGAAGCGCTAAGGAAACGGCCGCACGGTGATCGTGTGGCCGAGCGGGCCATGGCCCTTGCCCAGGCCCGGAGCTTGCGCCATCGCCGCGGCGACGAAGGCGATGCCGCGCTCGACCGCCGCTTCCAGCGCCAGCCCCTGCCCCAGCCCGGTGGCGATCGCCGAGGCGAGCGTGCAGCCCGTGCCGTGCGTGGAGCTGGTCTGCCGGCGCGGATGACTGAACCGGCGAACCCCCTGGCGCGTGACCAGGAGATCGGTCACCTCCGGCCCGTCGAGATGGCCGCCCTTCATCAGCACCGCCTTCGCCCCGAGCGAGAGCAGCGCGCGGCCCGCTTCCGCCATCCCTTCGGGCCCATCGATCCGGCGTCCGGAGAGCGCCTCGGCTTCGGGAATATTGGGCGTGAGCAAGGTCGCACGCGGCAGCAGCAGATCGCGCACCGCGGCGATCGCGTCCGGCTCGAGCAGCGGATGCCCGCCCTTGGCCACCATGACGGGATCGACCACCAGCGGCGCGTTGGGCGCAAGGCGCGCCACCTCGTCCACCACCGCCCCGATCACCTCGGACGCATGCAGCATGCCGGTCTTGATCGCGTCGGCGCCGATGTCCTCGAGCACCAGCTCTATCTGGCGGCGAATGAAGTCCGGCGGCGCCGCATGCACGCCGAACACCCCTTGCGTGTTCTGGGCCGTGAGCGCGGTGATCGCGGTCATGGCGTAGCCGCCGAGCGCGGAGATGGTCTTGATGTCCGCCTGAATGCCGGCCCCGCCGCCGGAATCCGAGCCGGCGATCGCCAGCACGCGCGCAGGCCTCGCCGCTTGCGTCACTGCGCCGGCCCGCCCAGCGCCTCGGCGATGGACTCCACGACCTTGCCGACGAGGGCGGCATCCTCCCCCTCGGCCATGATGCGGATGACAGGCTCGGTGCCCGATTTGCGAATGAGCAGCCGGCCGCGCGCCCCCAGCCGCTTCTCGCCGTCGCGGATCGCCTTCTGCACGGCCGGCGCGTCAAGGGCCGCGCCCACCGAGGCCGTGCGCACATTCTTCAGGAGCTGCGGCAGCGGCTGGAACGGCCGGCCCGCCTCGCTGGCCGGACGCCCGGACTGCATGATCACCGAGAGCGCCTGCAACGCGGCGATGAGGCCGTCGCCGGTGGTCGTGTAGTCGGAGAGGATGATGTGGCCGGACTGTTCGCCGCCGACATTGCAGCCGAGCTCCCGCATGCGTTCGACCACATAGCGGTCGCCCACCGGGGTGCGGATCAGGGGGAGCCCTAACGTGTCGAGATAGCGCTCCAGCCCAAGATTGGACATCACGGTCGAGATGACCGCGCCGCCGCGCAGCCGACCCGCGTCGCGCCAGGAGCGCGCGACGAGCGCCATCAGCTGGTCGCCGTCGAGGATCTCGCCGAGCTCATCGGCGGCGATGACGCGATCGGCGTCGCCGTCCAGCGCGATGCCGAAATCCGCGCCCGCCTCGCGCACCGCCTGCTGCATCGCCGCGGGCGAGACGGCGCCGCAGCCGCGATTGATGTTGAAGCCGTCCGGCTGCACGCCGACCTGCACGATCTCGGCGCCGAGCTCCCAGAGCACGATGGGCGCGACCTTGTAGGCGGCCCCGTGCGCGCAATCGACGACGACCTTCAGCCCGTCGAGCCGCATGCCCTTCGGGAAGGTGCTCTTCACCACCTCGATATAGCGGCCCTGAGCGTCGTCCAGCCGGCGCGCGCGGCCAAGCTCGGCGGGCTTGGCGAGCGTTGCCGGCTCCGCCATGCGCCTCTCGATCTCCGCCTCGGCGGCATCGGAGAGCTTGTAGCCGTCGGGACCGAACAGCTTGATGCCGTTGTCCTCGAACGGGTTGTGCGAGGCCGAGATCACGACCCCGAGATCGGCGCGCATGGAGCGGGTGAGGAGCGCGATCGCCGGCGTCGGCAGCGGCCCCACCAGGGTCACATCCATGCCCATGGCGATGAAGCCCGCGGTCAGGGCGGGCTCCAGCATGTAGCCCGAGAGCCGCGTATCCTTGCCGATCACCACCCCGTGGCGATGGTCCCCCCGCCGGAAATGCGCGCCCGCCGCCATGGCCAGCTTGAGGACGGTTTCCGCCGTCACCGGCTCCCGGTTGGCGGTGCCGCGAATTCCGTCGGTGCCGAACAGCTTCCTGGTCATGAGGAGGTTATAGCAGGCCGGCCCGGCCGAAAGCAGGCCTCAGGCCACATGGTTCAGGGCCATCCAGCCCAGCCGGGCCTGATAAGTCTGCCCGACGTCGTGGACGCGAAGGATCTGAGCCCCCCGGTCGAGGGCGGCCACGGCTGCTGCGATGGAGCCGCCCAGCCGGTCGGCGGGCGGCCAGCTTTCCAGCGCGCCGATCCAGCCTTTGCGAGAGGCGCCGACGACGAGCGGCAGCCCAAGCCCGTGCAGCGCGGCGAGCTCCGCCAGGAGCGCGGCATTGTGCGCGCCGCGCTTGCCGAAGCCGATTCCGGGATCGACCGCCAGCCGCTCGATCCCGATGCCGGCCGCCATGCACGCCGCGATGCGTCTTTCGAGATGCTCGGCGACTTCCGAGGTCACGTCGGCATAGCGCGGCTCCCGCTGCATGGTCCTGGGCTCGCCTTGCATATGCACCAGGATCGCCGAGGCGCCCGCCCGCGCCACCGCCTCCACCGCACCGGGCGCGGCGAGCGCCGAGACGTCGTTGACGATGCGAGCCCCGGCCGCGAGGGCGGCGCCCATCACCTGGGGGTCTCGGGTGTCCACCGAGAGAATGGCCCCGCGTTCCGCGAGCGCGCGGATCACCGGCTCGACGCGGCGGATCTGCTCTTCCGGCGCGATCGGCTCTGCGCCGGGCCGCGTCGATTCCCCGCCGACATCGACGAGGTCGGCCCCCGCTTCGAGGAGCGCCAGTCCGTGCCGGACCGCAGCTTCCGTCCCGAGCTGCCGGCCGCCGTCCGAGAAGCTGTCGGGCGTGGCGTTGAGGATCCCCATGAGGAGGGGGCGGTCCAGCGCGAGGCCGGCGAAGGGCGGCCGAGGCCGGGTCAGGAGCTGCAGGCGCGGCTCCCAGGCGGGCGGGAGCGAGCGCAGCTCGCAGAGGCGCCGCTGGTCGCGCGCGACCGCCTCCACCGCGGCGAAGGCCAGCGGCCCGCCCGCGCCACCGCCTCCACCGCACCGGGCGCGGCGAGCGCCGAGACGTCGTTGACGATGCGAGCCCCGGCCGCG
>JAREAF010000274.1 GCA_029240475.1 Rhodospirillales bacterium
TCGCCACAGCTTTGAGCCGCTGACGATGCTAAGTAAGGTACTAAAAACAAAAACGAAATTTGGAGCGGGCGAAGGGATTCGAACCCTCGACCCCAACCTTGGCAAGGTTGTGCTCTACCCCTGAGCTACGCCCGCATCCGATGGGGGGACCGCCTCTTAGGGCAAGTCCCGACGTCTAGAGCCGCGCCGAATATAGCCATGCCGGGCCGCTTTGCAAGTGAAAGGGCGGTGCCGGGGGACGGCAGGTCCGGGAGCGGCGCCCCGCCGGTTGACGGGCCTCTGCCGTGCCGCCACTCTCTTCCGCCATGATCGAGGATGTCCCCGAGAGCCGCGTCGGCTCCGATGCCCCGCTCCCGGCCGAGGAGGCGCTGTTCAACCGCCTGGCCGAGCTCGGGATCAAGACCAACACCGTCGAGCACCCGCCCGTCTTCACGGTCGGGGAGGCCAAGCGGCTGCGCGGCTCGCTTCCGGGCGGCCATTGCAAGAGCCTCTTCCTGCGCAACAAGAAGGGCGAGATGTGGCTCGTCGTGGCGCTGGAGGACCGGCCGATCGACCTCAAGGCGCTGGGCGAGCGGATCGGCGCGGGCCGGGTCTCCTTCGGCAGCGCCGAGCGGCTGATGGAAAATCTGGGCGTGATCCCCGGCGCGGTCACGCCCTTTGCCGTGATCAACGACCGCGCGCGGCAGGTCAAGGTGGTGCTCGATTCGGGCATGCTGAAGCACGCGCCGTTGAACTATCACCCGCTGCGCAATGACCGCACCACCTCGATCGCGCCCGAGGATCTGATCCGCTTTCTCGAGGCGGAAGGCCACCCGCCGCAGATCCTCGATCTGGGCTGAAGCCCGGTCACGCCACCGCGACCAGGTCGACCGGGCGCTCGAGGTCGGTGAGGCGCGAGCCGGGCAGGGGCCTTGCCTCCCAGATCGGCCGCCAGCCCTGCGCCTCGGCCAGCGCCACCGCCTCCGCCGTGGCGAGCCCGCGCGAGCCCGCCCGCTTGTTGTGCTTCTCCAGCTTGGCCGCGAGATTCACCGCATCGCCGATGACCGTGTATTCCAGGCGCGCGGAATCGCCGACCGCGCCGAACACGATGCGCCCCGTCGCGACCGCTCCGTTGACGGGCAGCGGCGCGAGGCCCGCCCTCTCGCGCTCCGTCGCCCAGTCCTTCGCCTCCGCGAGGCAGGCGAGCAGGGCCGAGATCGCGTCGGCCGCGTAGCGCTGGGAGGGCTGCGCCGCGCCGAAGGTGGCCATGATCCCGTCGCCGAGGAACTTGTCCACGCTACCCCCATGCGCGCGGATGATCGGCACCATGCGCGCCTGGTACTCCGCCAGCATGCCGATGACCTCGGCCGGCGGGATGGAGGCCGCGTAGCGGGTGAAGCCGCGGATGTCCAGCATGAGGATCGCCGTATCGCGCAGCTCGCCTTGTCCGGCCGCGATCTCCGTCTCCGCGCCCGTGATGCGCTGGGCGATCTCGGGCGAGAAGAAGCGGGAGAGGTCGCGCGCCGCGGCGCCTTCGGCCACCGCGCGGGTCAGGAGCGCGCGGGCTCGCGTGATGGCGAGGGCGAGGATCGCCGTCACCACGAGCATGGAGATGATCTTGTCGAACTCCGCGCCGAGCAGGATCGAGTTGGAGGTGAGGTACTGGACGTAGTTGCGCGTCACCATCGAGTTGTCGGGATCGACGAAGACGACATAGAGCACCATCGCCAGCCAGCCGAGCGCGGCCGCGATCCCGGCGAAGATCACGTATTTAGCCTCGAACCGCAGCGCCCTCAGCGCGATGAAGATGAAGACATAGAGCAGCGTCGGCACCTTCAGGTAGAAGGAGGGCGGCTGCCCGTACTGCAGGTGGAAGCTCCAGATGAGGCCGAACAGCAGCGCCATGTCGATGAGGATCGAGAGGGTGAGCAGCCAGGCCGGCAGGCGTATGCGGTAGGCGAGGGCGAGCCGCGCCACCGTGAACAGGAAATAGATGCCGATCGCCCAGGGGACGGGCTGGAACGGCGCGTCGGCCGCGAAGGTCTTGGGCGAGATCGCATAGAGCGCGGCGAAGGTCAGGACCACCGCGAGCTGGATCCAGCCGATCAGCGCCTCGCCCGCATCCTGCTGCTCGCGCACGGCGCGCTCGACGCGCTCGGGCAGGCGCGGCGGGGGTCCGGGCAGGCTCAGCGCGCGCGGAGGGATGAGCGAGGTGGCCATGGGTCCGATGCTCCCGTGCGGCAGGTTCGGGGCCGAGTTTAGGTCCGCCGCGCTCCGGCCGATCTTCATTTTGCCGTGAGCGGGCGCGTGTCCGGCCCGGCGGAGGCGTCTGCTCAGAGACTGAGGAGCATGCCTTCGCGGGCGACGACTGTGCCGGGCCGCAGGCGCTCGGCCTCCGCGGCGATCTCGTCCATGAACAGGTCGTCGTGGCTCGGATCGTGGTGGAAGATGACGAAGCGTTTCACCTTCGCCGCCTCCGCCAGACGCATCCCCTGCTGCCAGGTCGAATGGCCCCAGCCGGCATAGCCGGGATACTCGTCCTCGGTATAGGTGCTGTCATAGATGAAGAGGTCGGCGCCCTGGATGAGGCCGAGGATGTTGGCGTCCAGCCGCGCGCTCTCATGCTCGGTGTCGGTGACGTAGGCGACCGCCCGGCCGTTGTAGCCGACCCTGTAGCCGGTGGCCCCGTTCGGATGGTTGAGCGGGGCGGTGTCGACGGTCACGCCCGGATGGGGCTCCAGCCGCTCGCCGGCGGTGAAGTCGTTGAACTCGGTGTCGGCATCGAAGGCGGCGGGCGGGATCGGGAAGAGCGGCGCCGCCATCATCTGGCAGAGCACGTCCATGAGGCCGCGCTCGGGCTTCAGATGCCCGGCCCATAGCCGGAACTTGTTCTGCGCCTCGAACAGCGGCTTGAAGAAGGGCACGCCCGCGACATGGTCCAGATGCGAATGGCTGAAGAAGATGTCGGCGTCCAGCGGCGGGGCGCCTTCCAGGGTGCGGCCCAGCTCGCGCAGGCCCGTGCCGCCGTCGAAGATGAGCAGGTGCGGGCCGCAGCGCATCTCGACGCAGGCCGTGTTGCCGCCATAGCGGACATAGGAATCGCCGGGGCAGGCGATGCTGCCGCGCACTCCCCAGAACCGGACCTGGATACCGTCCTTCGCCACCCTGCCCGCCGGCTCTCATGGGAGATTCGCCCTGGCCGATGCCAGAGGCCAAGCGCCCCAGGGCACTTAAATAGCAAGGAGAGGGGTCGGCTTGCAAACCGCGCTGGGGGGTGCGGTCAGGGAACGAGGCGGTAGCCGCCCTGTTCGGTCACCAGAATCTCGGCCCGCGAGGGGTCCTTCTCGATCTTCTGGCGCAGGCGATAGACGTGGGTCTCCAGGGTGTGGGTGGTGACGGCGGCGTTGAAGCCCCACACCTCGCCCAGGAGCTTTTCGCGGCTCACCACCTGCGTCCCGGTCCGGTAGAGATATTTTAGGATGGCCGTTTCCTTTTCGGTCAGGTGCACCTTGCGCCTGGCCGCATCGTCGACCAGCACCTTCTGACTGGGCCGGAAGGTGTAGGGGCCGATGGTGAAGACCGCCTCCTCGCTCTGCTCGTAGAGACGGAGCTGGGCCCTCAGCCGCGCCAACAGCACGTTGAAGCGGAAGGGTTTGGTCACATAGTCGTTGGCGCCCGATTCCAGGCCGAGGACGGTGTCCGCATCGGAATCCGCGCCGGTCAGCATGATGATGGGCGCGGCAAAGCCGGCGCGGCGCAACAGCCGGCAAACCTCGCGCCCGTCGAGATCCGGAAGACCGACATCGAGCAGCAGCGCGTCATATTGCCCCTCCTTGCCGCGGGCCAGCGCCTCGGCGCCTGTGCCGGCCTCCTCGGTCACGAACTCCTCGAGCCGCGCCAGCTGCTCGGCCAGGGACTGCCGCAGGGTCGAATCATCGTCGACCAGCAAGATCTTCTTCAGCGCCGACACCGCAGACGCACCGCCCGAAAAGCTAAGAATTGCTCACGATTCTAGCAGAGTAGCGGCCATGTGGCACGGGGTTGTCGCCGATCCCGTGCCTCACCGTCGCGAAACGCGGCGCCGCAGCCAGTCGAACGCCGCGCTCTGCGGATCGGCAAGGCAGTCCACCGCCGCATAATGGTTGAGGCGGTCGAGCACCAGGCGGTCGACCTGCGCGCCGGCCGCCGACCATGCCTGCGCAAAGGCCTCCTGCTGGCGCAGGAACTCCGGCGTCTCCGCCCCGCCGACGGCGAGGAGGATCGGCCGATCTTGCGGCGGCCGCGCATGGATGGGGCTCATCGCCCTGGCGGTGCCGGCATCCAGCTTCAGGATCGGGTTCTGGTAGGACAGCCGGATCGGCTCCAGGTCATAGACGCCGCTGACGCTGCAGGCGCCCTTGACCAGGTCCGGCGGCAGGGCGCCGAAGCTGGTCCAGTCGCTCGCCAGGAGCATCGTGGCGAGATGCCCGCCGGCCGAATGGCCGGCGAGGAAGATGCGGCCGCGGTCCGCGCCAAGGGCATAGGCATTGTGCCAGAGCCACAGCACCGCCGCCCGGCAGCTCTCCAGGATCTCCGGGATGCCCGCCTCGGGCGCCAGCGGATAGTTGAGGGAGGCGAAGCTGACGCCCCGCTCCAGCCAGGCCGGCGCTGGGAAGCTGAAATCGGACTTGTCGAGCGACTGCCAATAGCCGCCATGGATGAAGGCGAGGATCGGAGCGGCGTTGTCGGCGGCCGGGAAGTAGTCCAGCGTCTGCTTGGGGTGATCGCCATAGGCAAGGTCGAGATGGCCGTCCAGCCGCTCGCGGGCGGCGGCGCTCGCCTCCGCCCAGCGGCGGAAATAGTCCCCATGCTCCGGGACGGCGGCGCGCAGATTGTACTGCGCGTCGAGCGCGGCCTGATCGTAGTCGAGATAGAGCCTGGTCCCCATGGCCCGGCAAGCTAGCGGCAAGCCGGCCGGCAAGGGAAGGGGGCGCCACCGGCGCCTGACGGTTCCCCGACATCCTCTTCGCGGGTCTTTGACCGAAAGGGGCAGGCGGCGGCGCAACCCTGTCCTGCGGCGGCGCGATCCTTGGCAGGGGGCCGCGAAAGGCCTAGGTTCTGGCCATGATCGATCCCAGGAGCCTGCGACCGGCCGAACCCGCCGCGCCGCGCGCCATGCTCGCGGCGGTGCATCGCGCCGTGGCGGAGCTGCGCCGCGGCGAGCCGGTCGTGCTGACCGGCCCG